>JACCYI010000266.1 GCA_013696535.1 Solirubrobacterales bacterium | reverse complement strand
GGGCCAGCGCTTCCTCGACCTCGTCGTTCAACGTCTGAAGCAGCTCGCGCACCCCATCGCTTCCTCCGACCGCGAGGGCCCACACCAACGGGCGACCGACGAGCACCCCCCGGGCGCCGAGCGCTCGCAGGACGTCGACGCCCGTCCGCGCGCCGCCGTCGACGTAGACCTCTGCGTCGGTTCAGGGTGGTCTGCGTCGAGACCGAGGCGACGTCGCGAAGCACGCGAGGGCGCAGGGTGATCTCAGACCACGCCGGCCCGTCCGCGGCCAGGGTCCGCTCGTGACCGGAACCCCGGCGAAGTAGTCATACGCGGCAGGGTCGAGCTTCGCCCGTGCCACGGCCTCGAGCCGGACGATGTCCTGACCGGCCGGGCTGCGCTGCCCGGAGGCCGCCGTGGGGGACATCCGCCGGGACGATACCCGAGGGTGGTCGTGGCGAGGTCCTCGAGCAAATCGATAGCGGGTGGTAGCGGACGGCTACCACGGCTAGCGATTCCGACAACGCCCAGAGGCGTTTCGTTTGCGTCGGTGCGATCCTCGCGACGGCCTAGAGTTCCGCCCGTGTCCAAGACCGACCCACGCGAGCTCTTCCTGATCGACGGCAACTCGCTGGCCTACCGCGCGTTCTTCGCGCTCCCGGAGTCCATCGCGACATCCGACGGAAAGCCGACGAACGCGATCTTCGGCTTCGCCTCCATGCTCGTGAAGATCCTCACGGACTACGGGGCGGTACCCACCGTGGTCGTGTGGGACGCCGGCCTGTCCGGGCGCAAGGAGATCTCGGCGGACTACAAAGCCCAGCGCTCGTCACGGCCGGATCTGCTCAAGGAGCAGTGGCCGCACCTCGCACCGCTCGTGGACGCCTTCGGCTACACCAACGTCTCCGTCGAGGGCTTCGAGGCCGACGACGTGATAGCAACGCTCGCCGCCCAGGCCAAGGCGCGCAGCGTTCCCGTCATGGTCGTCACCGGGGACCGCGATGCCTACCAGCTCGTCGGCGAAGGCGTGAGGATCATGTCCACCTCGCGCGGAGTGACCGACACGAAGGTCTACGACCGCCAGGCGGTGATCGACCGCTACGGCATCGACCCCGAGATCATCCCCGACTTCATCGGGCTCAAGGGCGACACCTCGGACAACATCCCGGGCGTGCCGGGGATCGGCGACAAGACGGCCGCCGACCTGCTCCAGCGGTTCGGGACGCTCGAGGAGGTCCTCGCACACGTCGACGACATCTCAGGCGCCAAGCGCAAGCAGAACCTGACCGATCACGCGGAGGACGCCCGCGTCTCCAAGCGGTTGGCCACGATGGTCTTCGACGTGCCGGTCGAGCTCGACCTGATCGCCGAGTCCGCCCGCGAGCCCGACCGCTCGAGGCTTCGCGAGGAGTTCCGCCGCTGGGAGCTGCGCGATCCCCTGCGCCGGCTCGAGGAGGCGCTCGCGGTGGCCGAGCAGGAGGCGATCCCCCGCCCGGAGGCGTCTACGGCACGCGCCGTGCCGGTGCGCCGGGGCGGGGTCGCCGAAGTCGCCCGCATCGTGGGCAACGGGGAGCTCGCGCTGGCGGTCCGCCCCCCTGAGATCCCCGAAGGCGAGCTCTTGGCCGTCGAGGAGCGGTGGAGGTTCGGCGCCTACGCCGGTGGGTCCGGGGCACTCGCGGGGGAGTGCGACGACCCGGCCGAGCTCGTGGCGGCCGCCGGCGAGCGCCCGGTGGTCGCCCATGACGCCAAGGCACTAGGCGTTGTGCCCGCCAACCTCGCGCACGACACGGAGGTCGCCGCCTATCTGCTCGATCCCGCCCGCCGCGGCTATCCGCTGGAGGAGCTCGCCGAGGAGCGCGGCCTGGCTGTGGACGTCGAGGACCCGCTCGCCGCGAACGCCATCCTCACCCGCGACCTCGCCGCCTGGCAGCGCGAGCTGATCCGCGAACGTGGCCTGGAAGACCTGCTGACCCAGATCGAGCTGCCGCTGGTCCGGGTCCTGCGCTTCATGGAGCTCTCCGGCGTCAAGCTCGACACCGCCCGCCTGGCCCGGGCTCGCGACCGCATCAACGCTGACGCCGAGCAGCTCGAGCGCGAGATCTGGGAGATGGCGGGAGAGGAGTTCGTGATCGGCTCGCCACAGCAACTCGGCCACATACTGTTCGAGAAGCTCGAGCTCTCTCGCAAGCGACGCGGCAAGACGGGCTTCTCGACGGACGCCCGCGTGCTGCAGGCCATCCGCGACGAGCATCCGATCATCCCGAGGATCGAGCGCTTTCGTGAGCTCTCCAAGCTCGCCCAGACCTACCTCGACGCCCTGCCACTCTGGCTTGGCCCTGACGGCCGGCTGCACACGACCTTCCAGCAGACCGGGACCACCACCGGGCGGCTCTCCTCGATCGACCCCAACCTGCAGAACATCCCGGTCCGCACCGAGACGGGCCGCGAGATCCGTGCCTGCTTCGTCGCCGAGCCCGACCATCTACTCCTCAGCGTGGACTACTCGCAGGTCGAGCTGCGAGTCCTGGCCCACATCGCCGGCGAGGACGTGCTCAAGGAGATCTTCCGTCGCGGTGAGGACGTCCATACGGAGACTGCGAGCGCCGTGTTCGACCTTCCGGCCGACCGGCTCGACGCGACGATGCGCTCCAAGGCCAAGATGGTCAACTACGGGATCGTGTACGGGCTCTCCGCCTACGGGCTCGCCGACCGGCTGCGGATCGGCCAGGACGAGGCCCAGGAGTTCATCGACCGTTACCTCGAGCGCTTCCCGGCCGTCCGCCAATTCATGGACGACGCCGTCATCCAGGCCACCGAGCACGGCTACGTCTCCACGCTGTTCGGCCGGCGGCGCCAGATCCCGGAGATCCGTGCCCGCCAGTGGAATCTGCGCAAGCTCGGCGAGCGCCTGGCGGTGAACACCATCATCCAGGGAACCGCGGCGGACATCATCAAGGTGGCGATGGTCCGCTGCCATGACTCACTCGGCGAGGCCGGCCTCGCGACACGGCTGATCCTCCAGATCCACGACGAGCTGCTGTTCGAGGGCCCGCCCGAGGAGATGGACGCCGCGCAAGAGATCGTCTGTGCGCAGATGGTCGGCGCGGCGGAGATGGATCCGCCGCTCGCCGTCGAGGCCGGTGTGGGTCCCAACTGGCTCGACGCGAAGTGATTACGGGAACGGGCTGATGGACCGCACCACTGCCGTGCTCGTCGCGGCCGGGCTCGGCGGCCTGCTCGCGGCCCAGGCACCGCTGAACTCGGTGCTCGGCCGAACGGTCGGCGGGGTGCAGGCCTCCCTCGTCGCCGTCAGCGTCTCGCTGGTCGCGCTGGCCGTGTTCGCGCTGGTGGCGGGCGGAGGGACGGGTGAGCTGCGCCGGGTCGGCGACGCGCCGTGGCACGTGGTAATCGGAGGCGGCGTGATCGGCGCGCTGTACGTCGGCAGCATCGTCTTCACCGTCCGCGCGCTGGGCGCCGGCGGGCTCACCGCCGCCACCATCGCGGGCCAGCTCGCGGTCGCGATCGTCATCGACCACTTCGGCTGGCTGGGAGTGGATCGCTCGCCCGTGAACGCGAGCAAGCTCGCCGGCGTTGCCCTGCTCGCTGCGGGGACGTACCTGGTGATAAGGGACTGAGCGCCCTCGTGCTCGTCAGGGCGTAGCCTGCGGTCGATGGCCGAAGTCGACCCTGAAGTGGGGATGGTGCTCAAGCGGCTCGCGCAGCTCGGGCGACCGTCCTTGCAGGACCGCGCCCTCGCGGTTTCGCGCGCCGACCATGACGCCGACTCGGTCTGGGTCTCCGGTCCAGGCCAGGAGGTCGCGCGCGTCGAGGGCTGCTCGGTGCCCGGCCCGGGCGGACCGATCCCGGTGCGCATCTACTGGCCTATGGGCGCAGAGCCCTCGAGTGGCCCCGGGGTCGAGCGCGAGGCAGATCCCCCCGGGTGCACGGGTGCCTCGCGCTCGGTGAGCGGTGACGCCCCCCTTCCGGTGGTGGCCTACTTCCACGGTGGTGGCTGGCTGCTCGGCTCGATCGACTCCTTCGACTGCGTCTGTCGCGCCCTCTCAAACGCGGCGGGTGCCATCGTGATGAACGTGGGATACCGGCTCGCACCCGAGCACCCCTTCCCAGCGGCGGCCGACGACGCCGAAGCGGCCGTCCGCTGGCTCGCCGAACACGCGGGCGAGCTCGGGGGGGATCCGGAGCGCCTCGCGGTCGTGGGTGACTCCGCCGGAGCCAACCTCGCGACGGTGGCGGCGCGCCGGGCCCACGATGCGCGGATCCGCTTCCAGGTCCTCGTGTACCCGGTCACGGACTGCCATCGCGACGACGACGATCCAGCCATGCGCTGGATGTGGGCGACGTACGCGGGAGACGATGCCGGCAAGGTGGACGCAGATCCCGATATCGCTCCGCTGCGCGGGGTGCTCGACGGCCTGCCTCCGGCCCTCATCCTGTGTGCCGAGGAAGACCCTCTGAGGGTGGACGGCGAGGCGTACGCGGCGGCGCTGCGCGAGGCGGGCGTGGACGTCGAGCACCGGACCGTGTCGGGCACCACCCACGGGTTCTGGCGCTGGCTCGCACTTTGCGCGGTCGCGCGGAGGACGGTGGACGAGGTCGGACTCGCGGTGCGCGGCGCCCTGGTGTGAAGGCGTTGCGCAACCTCCGGCGCCTCGGGGAGTTTGAAGGGCATGGAAGAAGGAGCAGCACCCGGGGCCGGACCCCGGCCGTGCGTTCTGGCGTCTGATCCGGAGTTGGCGGCGGGGATCGAGCCGCCGCGCTCGGGCCAGGCGCTTCGGTCGTCAGTGTCGGCCACCCGTGACGTCCCGGTCGGGCCATGGTCGCCCGAGAGACTCGAGACAGGTCTGCGAGGCGGCTTCGGGCTGCTCGTGTTGAGCGGGATGGCCGCCCGCACGGTGGCGTGCGACGGCCGCACCGCGGCGGAGCTGCTGGGCCCGGGAGATCTCCTGAACCCGTGGCACTGCGGCCGCCGGCACGAGACAATCGAGGTGGAGGCGTACTGGACCGTGCTCGCCGACCTGCGGATCGCCCTGCTCGATCAGGCGTTCGCCGCGCGGATGGCGCCGTACCCCGAAGTGGGGGTGGCGTTGGCCGGTCGGGCCGCCCAACGGGCGCGCGACCTCGCCATTCGTCTCTCGATCGCCCAGTTCTCGCGAGTCGACGACCGCCTGACGCTGCTGCTCTGGCACCTTGCCGAGCGGTGGGGAAGGGTGATGGCCGACGGCGTGCTCGTCCGGCTCCCGCTCACGCACGAGATGCTCTCCCAGCTCATCGCCGTCCGCCGTCCATCGGTCACCGTGGGGCTCGGGGAGTTGCGTCGCCGGGGAGAGATCCTTCCCGTCCCCGGCGGGTGGCTTCTCCGCGGCGAGCCCGCCGCAAGCGTAGGAGGAGCCTCAGTCCGGGCGCTGGCCGGCTGAACTACGCGGCGAGCGTCTCCTGCTCAAGGGAGGCGGCGAGCTCGGGCGGCGCGGGGAACGCGAAGGCGGGGTCGGCGATACGGAAGTAGTGATTGAACGCCCAGTGGGCGATCTTCTCGTGGCGCACGCTTCCCGAGAGCGCGCTGAGCAGCCGGGGGTGCAGCCGGGGGATGCCCTGCTGCCAGCGCAGCATCCAGTCGAACTTCCACTCATGGTTCCGGGAGAACCGGCCGTAGCGCTCCAGGGCGGTGGCACGGGCCTGGCGACCCTCGAGCACCGAACGCAGCTCACGGCCGCAGGCGATGCCGAAGTAGAAGGCGGTCCGGATCCCTTCCGCGCTCAGAGGGATGCAATGGCCGGCCGAGTCGCCCACGAAGAACACACCGTCGTCGACCGCCGGGCGGATCTTGTGGGGGATCCAGTTGCCCTGATAGCCCTTCGGCTCGATGCCGACTCCGTGCGAAAGGGCGTTCGTCTCGCCCTTGATGTGGTGATGCGGATCGAAGGAGCCGATGCCGATGCGAACCTCGTCACCGGCGGGGAACGCCCAGCCGTATCCGATCGGCGTGATGCGGCGGTCGATCCACAGCTCGAGAGCGTCGCCCCCGCCCGGCGGATGGACTTCGAGGCCGCGGGAGAGCCGGGCGTTCGGCGGCTGGACGTTCTCGCCTGCACCGAGCACGCGTCGCCAGCCCAGTGCGTCGACGACCAGCGGCGCGCGGATGTCCCCGCGATCGGTGTGGACCGTGACGGCGCCGCGCTCGCGAGTGCAGCCGTTGACTTTGGCGGTCTCGAACGTCGCGTCGCCGCACTGGGCCCACAAGTCGGCGCACAAGGGCCCGTAGTCGAAGGTGGAGAACGTGAAGGGCAGGGGCCAGCGGGCGGTTCGCCCTGGGGTGTGGGTGACCAGCCCGTCGAAGGTCTGGCGGATGGAGTTCGTCAGGCCGAGGTTCTCGAGCCATTCGGTCGGTGCGGCGCAGGCAGAGGTCTGGCGCTCCCCGATCTCGTAGCGGTCCACGAGCAGGACTCGCGCGCCGCTCGCTCGCAGCTCGCGCGCCACCGTCAGGCCGGCGAACGAGGCGCCGCAGACGAGGACGTCGACCGCGCCGGTCAAGGACGTCCGCTGTGCGCCGCGTTTGGTGGCCCGGACAGGCATGGGGGACGATTGTATTTCGGCTAGAGTGAACCGCCGCTCATGGAAGCCACTCTTACCCCACCAGCCCCGACCGCCACGGTCGTCGAGGGCTCCGACGGATTTCTGCTTGAGGTCGACGGGCAGATCGTCCCCAACTACGACGCGACGATCGTTCCCTTCGAGGAAGGTGACGTCGTCACCGGCAGCGTCGTCCGCATCGACAAGGACGAGGTCCTCGTCGACATCGGCTACAAGTCCGAGGGGGTCATCCCCTCCAACGAGCTTTCGATCCGGAAGTCCGTCGATCCGTCCGACGAGGTCGAGATCGGCGAGGAGGTCGACGCCCTCGTCCTCACCAAGGAGGACCAGGACGGCCGCCTGATCCTCTCCAAGAAGCGCGCGCGGTTCGAGCGCGCCTGGCGCAAGATCGAGGCCGCCGCCGAATCCGGCGAGCCGGTGATCGGCGCGGTCATCGAGGTGGTCAAGGGCGGGCTCATCATCGATCTGGGGGTGCGCGGCTTCCTGCCCGCCTCGCTGGTCGACATCCGCCGTGTCCCGAACCTCGACGAGTACCTCGGCACGAACATCGAGTGCAAGGTGATCGAGCTCAACCGCTCGCGCAACAACGTGGTGCTCTCCCGCCGCGCCGTTCTCGAGGAGGAGCGCAAGGAGCAGCGGACCGCCATCCTCGAGCGCCTCCAGCCCGGGTTGATCATCGAAGGCCAGATCTCCAACATCGTCGACTTCGGGGCGTTCGTGGACCTGGACGGCATCGACGGCCTGATCCACATCTCCGAGTTGTCGTGGTCGCACGTGAACCATCCGTCGGAGATCCTCAACATCGGTGACACGGTGCAGGTGAAGGTGCTAGACATCGACCGCGACCGCCAGCGCATCTCCTTGGGGCTCAAGCAGACACAGGAGGATCCGTGGCAGCGGGTGGTCGACACCTACAACGTGGGCGACGAGCTCGAGGGCTCGGTGACCAAGGTCGTCGCCTTCGGAGCCTTCGTGGAGATCCTCGAAGGTGTCGAGGGTCTCGTCCACATCTCGGAGCTCGCGCAGCAGCATGTCGAGAACCCGCGGGAGATCGTGGCCCCGGATGACAACGTGAAGGTCCGCATCCTCGAGATCGACTCCGACCGTCGGCGCCTGTCGCTGTCGATCAAACGGGTCGAGGGGCAGGTCCTCCCCCGGCGCGACCTTGGGCTGATCGACCCCGACGCGGGCGACGGCGGCACGGGCGATCTCGAGAACGTGCCCGAGCTGGGATTGTCCGAGGACGTCTTCGCAACCGACGCTCCGGCCGAGGTGGGTTCGGAGACCGACCTGGCCGTCGACACCGACACCGTGCTCCTGGCGGCGCCGAGCGAGTGGTCTGACCACAGGCCTTCCGCCGGAACGGCCGCCCTGCCGGTAGACGCGCCCGACGATGCCGACACTGCGGCGCCCGCACCGGACGCTGTGTCCGACGAAGCGCCGGCCGCACCGGACGCTGCGTCCGACGACGCGCCGGCCGCACCGGACGCAGCGGTCGAGGTGTCAATCGAAGACGAGCCGGGCGAGCCGGCCACCTGAGCGCTGCGGGAGCACGAACCGGCCGCCCGCCGGTCATCGGCCTGACGGGCGGCATCGGCGCCGGGAAATCCGAGGCGCTGGCAGCGCTCGAGCGCCTAGGAGCGTCCACCCTCTCCACCGACACCGTAGTGCACGAGCTCTACTCCGGCACCGACGTTCGCGAGGCGGTGGTCGCGCGGTGGGGGACGGAGGTGGCTCCGGACGGCACGGTGGACCGCGCTGCGGTCGCCGCCAAGGCGTTCGCCGATCCGCAGGAGCGCACGTGGCTCGAGAGCGAGCTGTGGCCCCGGGTCGGTGCCCGCATCGCCGTCTGGCGGAAGGCCGAGGAAGCCAGGGATCCCGCGCCGCCGGTGCTCGTGGTCGAAGTGCCGCTGCTGTTCGAGGCGGGGATGGACACGGCGTTCGACGCGACCATCGCCGTCGTCGCCGATGAGGCCGTTCGTGAACGGCGAGCCGGAGCGCGAGGTCAGGTGGGCCTCGATGAGCGCACGTCGCGCCAGCTTACGCAGGACGAGAAGGCCGCCCGGGCGACGTGGGTCGTCGCAAACAGCGGAACCCTGGCCGAACTCGACACCGCATTGTCGGGGATACTTGCGAAGCTGATGACTTGAGCACTCGCACGACCTCCTTACGCGCGCGATCGGCTCCCGCCTCACGTGCGCTCAAGCGCTCGGGCGGGCGGATCTCGCGCCGGCGGGCATGGCGGCGTCGCGGTGCCCTGCTGCTCGCGGTCGCGATCACCGGCCTGCTCGTGTTCGCCGCGATCTCGCCCTTCCTCGACAAGGCGGTGCAAGAGATCTCGCTGCCCCTGCGTCACGAGGACGTCATCCGCCAGCAGGCCGCCGACAAGGATCTCGACGCGGCGTTGATCGCCGGGGTGATCTACACCGAATCGCGCTTCCGCGACCAGACCTCGCCGGCCGGGGCGAAGGGTCTCATGCAGATCCTGCCTTCGACGGCCGACTACATCGCCCGCAAGTCGGGCGGCACCGCCTTCGAGCAGGGCGATCTCGCTTCCCCGCAGATCAATATCGCCTACGGCTCGTTCTATCTGCGCTACCTGATGGACCGGTACGAGGCGAACGAGGTGCTCGCGCTCGCGGCCTACAACGGCGGCGAAGGCCGGGTGGATCGCTGGGTCGCCCGCGCCCGCGATCGCGGGGAGACGTTCCGGGTCTCCACTCACATCCCGTTCCCCGAGACGCGCGACTACGTGGGCCGCGTCCTGCGCGCCCGGGAGGGCTACCGCCGGGAGTACCCGCGCGAACTCGGCCTGTCGTGATCGGGCGAAGCGCCCTGGTGACGGGAGTCTCGCGCCGATCGGGGATCGGGTTCGCCGTCGCCCGCCGCCTGGGCGACCTCGGCTTTGACCTGCTCGTCCACTCCTGGGCGCCGCACGACGTCGAGCAGGGGCTTGCCGACCCGGTCGGACCCGATGAGGTGGTAGCCGAGCTGCGTGCCGCCCTGCCCGGGCGGCGCATCGAGCACGTGGCATTGGACTTTTCCGAGCCGTCCGCGCCGGCCGCCTGCGTCGCCGCGGCGGTCGAGCGCCTCGGCGCCCTCGACGTCCTCGTCGCCAACCACGCCCGCTCGAGCGAGATGCGGCTGGCCGCGCTCACCGCCGCCGAGCTCGATCTTGCCCTGGCGGTCAACGTACGCGCGACGCTCCTGCTCGTGCAGGCCTTCGCCGCCACACACGACGACGCCCGCGCAGGGGGCCGCGTCGTGCTGCTGACTTCGGGTCAGTACAAGGGTCCCATGCCCGGCGAGCTGCCCTACGTCGCCGGCAAGGGCGCGGTCCATCAGCTCACGCCGAGCCTGGCGGCTGAGCTCGCTCCCCGCGCCATCACGGTCAACGCGGTGGATCCCGGTCCGACGGACACGGGCTGGCTCACGCCGGAGATCCGTGCCGCCGTGCTGCCGACCATGCCGATGGGGCGACTCGGCACGCCCAAGGACGCCGCGCGCCTCATCGGCTTCCTCGCCTCTGAGGAC
>JACCYI010000265.1 GCA_013696535.1 Solirubrobacterales bacterium | reverse complement strand
GACTGCATCTTTCTATGGCGCGACCTCCTGGATGTTGGTATCCACTGTGCGAGGAACGTTGAGGGAACTTAGGCTGATAAGCCCCATTATGGAAATTCGAACTTAGCGCCGTAACGCACGGGGCCCGCTCGGCAAAGTGCCTGAAAGGCCGGTTAGGCCGCTAGGGCACCGGAGAATTCAATTTCGTTGTAAACCCGTATTCTATGGATCTCGCCGCAACCGTCTTTTACTGGTTTTGAGGCCAGAGCCTAAATCAGGTTGCGCCGGAGATTGCAGGATGGCAAGGCAGTGGCATGAAGCCTCCCTCCCAACCAGTCGGGTTGTTCCTGGTAGTGTGTGCGGTGGCTGGAATCATTGCGATATTGGGCTTGGCGCAGTCGTGGCTAGGCCCAGCCGATATATTGGCGGAGGTTACTCGGCGGCAGGCTGAAATCCGGGGATTCGTCTTCAACCATCCCGTGTCGGCGCTGGCGCTCTACACAATCGGATACGCCGCCCTCGTTGCCGTGTCGCTGCCCGTCGGCTTACCGCTCAGCATGGCAGGGGGGCTGGTGTTCGGGCCCTGGGTTGGGACAATCTGCGCGGTGGCGGCATCCACGGCCGGGGCCACCGTGCTGTTCCTGACTGCCCGGCCCGCGTTTGGCCGCGTGCTGGCGACCGGGACGGTCGGAGTAGCGCTGCAGCGCTTTCGGCCAAGGCTGCAGCGTGACGCTTTCGGCACCTTGCTAGCGATGCGCATCTTTCCGGTGGTGCCGTTCTGGGCGACCAACCTGCTCAGCGCGGCCGTCAACATCCGGCTCACCAGCTACGTCGCGGCGACGGCGCTTGGTATGATCCCGCCCACGATCGCCTTCACGTTGGCGGGTGCTGGCGTCGGCGACGCTCTGGCAGTGGATGCCGGCACGCCGGTGCTGCTGCGGCCCGAAGTCCTGCTGCCGCTGGCCGGGTGTGCGCTGCTCGTGCTGTTGCCGACGGGCTGGCGATGGGGGCAGCGGGCGATGGCGGGACGCACTACGATGGCCGAGCAGCCTGCGCCCTCAGGTGGTGCAACCCCTTCGCGTCCGGGCCCTGGTTGGCTGATCGCTGGTTGGCTGATCGTCGGCCTCCTGCTCCTGCTTTGCCTGCTGCACGGGATCAGCGTGCAGCGCGGCGTCCCCGTCCCACCCGATATCGACTCCTGGCGCGACCTTGGCTTCATCCAGGCCCTGCTCGATGGCAATTACTGGGGAGACCCTTCCTATGCCGGGGAGTGGCGTTACTACCCGCCGCTCGTGCACGCCATCGTCGCCGCCGCCGCCTATGTCAGCGCGACTGACGACTTGGCGCTTTTCTGGACCCGGTCCGGCATCTGGCTGAACTTGCTGACGCCCGTCGCCTTCTTCCTGATGTGCCGAGGCTTATTCGCCGTGACCGGCGCCGCGGTGGCGGCAACCTGCTTCTACGTGCTGTGGTCCGGAAGCACCGGGACACCGTGGCTCATGGGCGGCTACACGGCATGGCCACTGACGCCGCCGGTGGCGCAGGCGCCTTTCTTTCTTGCCGTGCTGGCTATCGTCAGGGCGCGGCCACCCTCGATCCAGTCGGCAGCATTGCTGCATGCCGCGCTGATTGGCCTGTTGATCGGGCTGACCGCATTGGCGCATCTGGTTCCGGCAATCATCCTGACCGTCGTCGTGACCGTGGTGGCCGCGTTCCGGGCCCAAGGCCATCCGCGGGCCGTTGCATGGCTCGCCGTCGTTGCCGTAGCGGAAATTGCGACGGCGGCTCCCTATCTGGTCACGTCCGTCCTGTATTATCCGGATGGCATCCTTAACGAGGTCAATGGCGGGTATGTCGATGACATGCTACGGCTGGACGGCCTCAAGCGGACCATTCTGATCAATACGCCGGGCGCCGTGGCTCTGGTCGCGGCGGTGGCGCTGGTCCGGCACCGACGTGATGTCGCGCCGGCAGCCGCGGCCGCGGTGCTGGCATGGGTCGGCGTCTGCGTGGTCCTGATCATGCGCCACTACGCCTGCGCCTTGCCAGAAATAGGCCAGACCCGCGCCTGCAGCGTTTTCGTTTTGACGGTGCATCACTACCATTTATACTTGCAGAATGCCTGGGCTTGCCTGATGGGGTATGTCGCCTGGACCGCCATCCAGATGGCGATGGAGCCGCATCGCGCACGCCTGTGGCGCCCGGCCGCCACCGTGGTTGTGCTCGCAGCGTTGAGTCTCGGCGTGTGGTCATTCCTGCGGCATGGCTACGACAAACTGGCGCAACAGGCCGGACAAGAAGATGGGCAGGGGTTCGACGTGCAGGCGTATCGCTGGGTGCTGGCCAACACGGCGCCGCGGGATGTGTCCGTGACCGAGTTGCCGGGCGACTGGCACGCCCCGGCCGCATTCAGCGTGATGGCGGCAGGGCGTCAGGTCATCGCGGTCCCAGTGCTCTTTTCCAATCCGTTCGTGCCTTGGACAGAGCGGGACGTCCGCAGGCAGGCCTACTTGGACGCGGCGGCGCAAGATACCGGCGGCGATAGCCGGCTTTGCGACTTGCGCGGCCAGCCCGCATATTTGCTCGTTCCCCTGGACTTTCCGGCGCGGTCGCCGCGACTGCAGCCCGTTTACGCCACTGCTTACCATGCGGCGTACCGGATTTCGACGGAAGGGTGCCAGCTTTGACCGGACAGCTCGTCGCCGGCAAAACACTGGATGCGGCGGGCCTTGCGGCGTCACCGCTCGCCGTGGACCTCGATGGGTCGCTCGTCCGGACCGACACGCTGCACGAGGCGCTGGTCGAGACGTTCAAGCACGCCCCAACCGCTTTCGCTCCCCTGGCCGGCGCGCTATCCCGCGGCAAGGCCGCTTTCAAGCGCGCGGTCGCCGAGCAGCGTCCGGCCAATCCCCGCCTGCTGCCCTACAA
>JACCYI010000244.1 GCA_013696535.1 Solirubrobacterales bacterium | reverse complement strand
CCATCGCTGATTGGATCGCCGACCACGATCCGGGCGGAGAGGCCGTGCCCACGGTGCTGCCGGCCTTCACCGACTCGCGATGGTGGCGCGCCGCGTTCCCGGATTGCGTCGCCTACGGATTCTTCCCCCACCGACACATGAGCCTGTACGAGACCTGGCCGCTCATCCACTCCGCCGACGAGCGCATCGACTTGCGCGATCTCGGCTTCGCGGCCGGCTTCTTCCACGACCTGCCGGAAAGGCTGCTGCGATGACCGACGAAGAGAAGCTCCGCCTCGGCGGCATGGCCCTGCGCAACGGGCTGCTCGTTCACGGCCCGACGCACTGGGCGGCCGCCGTCCGCACGGACTCGGGTGAGATCAAGGCTGCGTCGGGAGTCAAGCCGCGCCTTCGCGGCGTCGACAACATCCCGGGCGTTCGCGGGGTGGCGCGCCTCGGCGAGGCGATGGTCGTCATACCGCTCGTCAAGCGCGAACTGCCCGAAGCGAGGCTCCCCTTCCAGGACGCCTCGGTGATCGCGATGGCGGCGGGCGCCTCGATCGCGGGAAGTCAGCTGCGCAAGCGCGCCCTTGGACTCGGCGGGGAGGCGGCGGCGGGGATGATCGGAATCCTTCCCGCGTTGCTCGCCTTGCGCGGCGGCGAGCTGGCGGCCTACCACGGCGTGGAGCACAAGGCGATCGCCGCCTACGAGCAGGACGCTGACGACGCTCGCGAGACCTCCAAGGAGCACGACCGGTGCGGTTCGCACCTCGTCGCTCCGATGCTCGCCTCGAACGTTGCGGGCACGATGCTGCTCAAGCACGTCTTGAAGAACCAGGATGGCATCGGCTCCAACCCGGGGCCCCTGGCGGGCGGTGCCGTGGCTCTCGCCTCGACCGCGGTGGCCGTCGAAGTGTTCGGCTGGTGCGAGCGCCATGCGGAGACCGGACTCGCGAAGGCCATCCGGCGACCGGGCTTCGAGATCCAGCGCGTGGTGGGCACCCGCGAGCCCGACGAGCGCCAGCTCGAGGTCGGCCGGGCTGCGCTCGCGGAGATCCTGCGGGCCGAAGGCGTCGGCGCCTGAACACTCCTTGATGGGGTTCTCGCCCCATTGCGTTCGATCCCCCGGCGTCCGATGCTGAGGCATGCTCTTTGCGCAAGGTCAGGTCACGCCTCCGGGCCAGGTTCCTGAGGGACCGGCGTGGTACGAGTGGGATTCGCTCTCCACCTGGCTGCAGACCTGGGCGCCCATCATCTTCATGCTCATCATCGTCGTCGTCCTGTGGCGCACGATGAAGCTCATGCCGAAGACCAAGCCGGCGGAGATGAAGCCGTCGTCGGGGACGTCGGCAGGGTGGTCCGAAGTGGCCGGGGTGGACGAGGCCAAGGCCGAGCTCGAGGAGGTCGTCGAGTTCCTGCGCGACCCTGAGCGCTTTCGCAAGCTCGGCGCGACGGTGCCGAAGGGCATCCTGCTGCACGGGCCTCCCGGGACGGGCAAGACCCTGCTGGCACGGGCCGTCGCCCAGGAATCGGGTGCGCACTTCTTCTCCCAGTCGGCGGCTGCCTTCGTCGAGATGTTCGCGGGGCTCGGAGCCTCGCGCATCCGCCGCCTGTTCGCCACTGCCCGCAAGCACGAGCCGGCCATCATCTTCATCGACGAGCTCGATGCCGTCGGCGGCGTGCGCGGCTCGGGCAACGATTCCGAGCGCGAGCAGACCCTGAATCAGCTGCTGGTGGAGATGGATGGCTTCTCCTCGCGTGGGCAGCTCGTGGTCATCGCCGCTTCGAACCTGCTCGACAAGCTCGATCCGGCGCTCCTGCGCCCGGGGCGCTTCGATCGGCAGATCTTCGTCTCGCCTCCCGCGGCCGCGGGCCGCAAGGCCATCCTCGGAGTCCACACGGCCAACAAGCCCCTGGGCGAGTCGGTCGACCTCGAGGTCGTCGCCCGCCAGACGGCGGGGCTCACGGGCGCCGACCTGGCCAACATCTGCAACGAGGCGGCGATCTTCGCCGCGCGCTCACACCGCGACAAGCTGACCCAGGCCGACTTCGATTCGGCCCTCGAGCGGGTGGTGGCCGGGATGC
>JACCYI010000157.1 GCA_013696535.1 Solirubrobacterales bacterium | reverse complement strand
AAGAAATGGTCCATGAACGAGAAATGATTCGGAGCCAGGATCACCGGGCCGCTCGCCGGGACCTTCTCGGACGAGATCCCCCGCATGCGGAAGAACGAGAACGCGTACAGCGAGGTGAGGATCCGGCAGACGTCGTAGACCCAATCGGGCTCGCGGGACCGCGACCGCTCATGAAAGCGGTCGAAGAACTCCTTGGGCCGAGGGTCCCGATAGACCTGCTCCTTGATCGGCGCGAGATCGACGTCGCTCATCAGCGCCAGATACCCCGGTACCGAATTCCGGGCACGCGGCACTGGTGAGATCTTGCGATCGGCCGGGGCCACAAACCCGGGTGAAGGCTGTCCCGACCTCCACCCGGGTCCCCTCGGACCCCGACCGATCGCCTATCCGAAGCTGTGGGGCCGGGTCAAAGCCCACAGCTTCCGTGCGATCCCGGAGGCCTGATTCGTCGCAGGAGGAGACGCTGAAAGGTCTCCGGTGCTGTCGCTCGATCGCATGGCGGAAGGATCGCCGCTCGACCGGCTCGGGTGCATCGACCGGCGGTCGGAGAATCGTGTCGATGGCTCGACCGGCAGTCGGGCAAGCGAGCCCGCTCGGCTACCGATGTCCATTGAATCCCGCCCCTCAAGAGCACTTCGAAGACTCCTGACTGCTCCGACATCCGTTCAGTCGAGCCAGTTGACCCACAGCTTTTCGGTTCAGTGCTCAAAGGTTCCGGCCGGGGAGCATGGACGCTCCCGATGACGCTCTTCGAGTAGACGGCCCGGAGGTACCCGAGGAGCAGCTATGAGTCAGATGACGCTGAAGGGCGCGCTCGCCACCGTCACCGCAGGCCTGGTCCTGGGGGCGGGCGGCACGCCGGCGGCATCTGCTCACGGCCCAGCACCGCACGGGCAGAAGCCTGGGTTGGCGAAGCGCGCCGTCGACATCAAGGAGCGCCGCCTACGGGCGATCGAGACCCGGACGCTGGGTCGCAAGCACGCCGCCGAACACGCCGGGCAGCGGGCGGTCTGGAGGAATCCGCGGGCGCGGGCGAAACTCCGGCGCGCCGCCCGCTCAGCCCGGTCCGGGCGCCTCCGGGCGCGCGCGTCGGCCGTGCCCAGCCAGGACGGGCAGTGGGGCGCGCCGTTCAGCATCCCTTCTGTCGGTATCCACGCCGCCATGCTGGCGACAGGGAAGGTCATGTGGTTCCACCGTCCGCAGACCGCAGCCGGCAAGTCGCAGATCACGCTGTGGGATCCGGCGACCGGATCGACCAAGCAGGTCGATCCTCCCAGCCTCAACGGCCGTCCGGCCAACTTCTTCTGCGGGGCCCAGTCACTCCTGGCCGACGGGCGCCTACTGGTCACAGGCGGTGAGATAGCGAAATTCACCAGCACGACCACCGACAAGGGCCTCAACACCGTCTACACGTTCAATCCCTTCGACGAGACCTGGACCCGGCAGCCGGACATGGCCGAAGGCCGTTGGTACCCGACCCAGGTCCTGCTGCCCGACGGCCGCACCCTGATCATGAGCGGCAAGGATTCGAGCGGCACCCCCGGGGCGCCGTACAACAACGACATCGAGGTCTTCACGCCCTCACCCGACCTCAACGGGGTCGGCACCGTCTCGCTGCTCGGCCGCCGAGGAGGCGCCGGCCAGCCGCCCGCCGGCTCGCTCTACCCGCACATGTTCGCGATGCCGAGCGGCCGGACCATGGTCGCAGGGCCCGCCTCGGTCGACTCGTGGTTCCTTGGAGGACTGGGCAGCGGGTTGGACTACTCATGGACGGATGCGCCGGACCCGGCGCGCCACTCCGGGGGTAACGGCGTGCTCCTTCCGAGCGATACGCCTGGCGCCGCCAAGGTGGCGCTCATCGCGGGCGGCGGGCCGGCCACTGCGCTCAACCAGGTCTTCGACGAGGTCAACCCCGCCGCCGGATGGGTGACGGCTCCGCCGCTCAACGTCGCACGGACCTATCAGAACACCGTGGTGCTGCCGGATGGATCGATGGTCGCCGTCGGGGGCGGCACCAACGCGGGAAGCAACTCCGCTTTCGTGCCCGACAACCTCGATGTCGAGCTCTATGACCCGACTGACCGGACCTGGCGCCGCGGCGCCCCTAGGCCGAAGGGCGCGCCTACCACTCGACCGCCCTGCTCCTTCCCGACGGGCGCGTGGTCTCCGCCGGAGACGACACCAACGGCGGCTACAACACCGACACCGCCGAGATCTACAGCCCTCCCTACCTCTTCAAGGGGATCCGGCCCAAGATCGAGGCGGCTCCGGCCTCCGTCGGCTATGGCCAGAGCCTGACCGTGGACTCGAGTGCAAGCGACGTCGCCAAGGCGGTCCTCATCGCTCCCGGGGCGACGACTCATGCGAACGACATGAGCCAGCGCCACGTACCGCTGACGATCACCGGGCGCAGCGGCGGCGAGCTGACGCTCAAGGCGCCCGCAAACGCCGACATCGCGCCTCCGTCGCGCTACATGCTGTTCCTGGTAGACGGCAACGGCGTGCCGTCCGTGGCCAGGTTCATCAAGCTCGGCGGCGGGCCGGTGGAGCCCCCGCCGCCGCCGGCCACCGCTCCCCGCCTCACGGCGACGCCCGGCGCCGCGGCCTTCGGGACCGTAGACATTGCGGGCACGAAGGAGCTCAGTGTCACCGTCGAGAACGCGGGTGACGCGGACGCCACCGTGAGCACCCCGAGCCTGAGCGGAGCCGACGCCGGTCAGTTCTCTGCACCGGCCGGGGGCTTCACGCTCGCCCCGGGCGCGAGACGAGACCTGACGGTGACCTTCGCGCCGACCACAGCGGGTGCCAAGGCGGCAACCATGTCACTGAGCTACGGCGCAGCCGCAGGCTCTCCCCTGACGGTCGCGCTCAGCGGCACCGGCAACGACCCGGTGGGCCCGCCGCCACCACCGTCGGGAACGCGGACCGTCACATTGCAAGCCGAAGCCGACACGATGGTCAAGCAGGCAAGCCCGACGAGCGCCTTCGGCTCAGTCAACCCACTCCTCAACGACCGGCAGGACCTGGCCACGGCTTCAAGCGCGATCCAGACCTACCTGCGCTTCACCGTTCCAGCCCTGGCGGACGGCGAGACGATCACGGCCGCGAACCTCGGCCTCGCGGTCACCGACGCGACCACCGACGGCCCCTCGATCTGGCGGACCGCCGCCACCTGGTCAGAAGCAACGCTCACCTGGAACACCCGTCCAAGCCGCACGAGCACCACGCCCGCCGGCAACTTCACCGCGATGACCGCCACAAGCCGCGCAACGACACCCGTCACCGGAGTCACCGCCGCTGGACCCGTCTCCCTCCAGCTCTACCCCGACTCCACCGACGGCCTCGCCTTCGCCTCCCGCGAAGACACCAACCGCCCACAACTCACACTCACCATCAGAACCCCCTGACCGGCGGACGACGCCGGCGGTCCGCCGAGGCGCGGGCCGCAGCGCGTCGTGCCCGGACAGGCCGGCGAGCACCGGCGTCAGTGGTGTCGCGTCCGGGCGCCGGCACTCGGCCGGCGGCGTGTTCACCCACCAAGCCTCCTTGCGGCGCCCTCATCACATACCCCGGCGGTGTAGGGTCGAACGGCAGATGGATGCGGGGCGCACGAGTGCACCACCGGCGGTCGTCGAGAAGGCCGCGTCCGTACCGGGCCTGCTGCTGCGTCAGGCGGTCGAGCGCGGTACCGATGTGGCCATGCGCGACAGGCATCGCGGCCGGTGGCGGGAGACCACCTGGTTGCAGTACGCGCAGCGGACCGCACGGGCCGGACTGGCCCTGGCGGAGCTCGGCATCAGGCCCGGGGACCGCGTGGCCATTCTCGCTCGCAACCGGCCGGAGTGGGTGATCGCCGACCTCGCGATCCAGGGGATCGGCGCGATTTCGGTGGGCATCTGCCCGACGCTCGCCGCCTCTGAGGTCCAGCGCCTGATCGGGCACTCAGGGGCGCGCATGCTTCTCGCGGAGGACGAGGAGCAGGCCGAGAAGGCGCCGGCGGTCCGCGATCGCCTGACCGAGCTCGAGCGCATCGTGGTGATGGACGCAGGCGTCTTCGGAAGCTCCGCCGTGCCAAGGCTGGCCTCCTTCTCGGAACTCGAGGGAGCCGTGCCGGAACGTCACGCCGTCGAGGACTGGGCCGATCACGCTGAACGTCTCGATCCCGGCTCCATCGCGACGATCGTCTACGGCACAGGAACGACCGGCTCGTCCGGCGGCGTCATGCTCACCCACGCGAACCTGACGTGGGCGGCCGCCACGCTGCGCGAGGCGCTCGGCGCCCGCCCGAACGACAACCTCGTCGCGGCTGACTCGCTCTGCCGGATCGTCGAACGAGTTGCGTCGGTGGCCACCGCGGTGGACGCGGGCTACGTCGTGCACTTCGGCGAGCGCGACTCGTTCCCGCAGGAGCTGCGCGACGTGCAGCCAACGCTTCTCGTGGTCGCCGGACAGGTGTGGGAGGCGTTGCTGGCCGGCGACGGCTCCCGCACGGCTGACATCCGATCGGGCGGTACGAGACCCGGCGACGCGCTCCTCCGGCGCTCCGAGCGCAAGAGGCTCGGGCTGTCGCGCGTTCGTGTCGCGCTCGCGACGCATCCGATGGCGCCCG
>JACCYI010000182.1 GCA_013696535.1 Solirubrobacterales bacterium | reverse complement strand
CGGTGATGCTGTCGAGGTTGTCGGTCTGCCCCGCGTTGGGGTCGCCGACCGTCGTGCGGGCGATGGACAGCAGGCTGGCCACGCCGTAGATGAATCCCGCAGTGGCATAGACGATCAGCAGCAGCCGCTTGGTGCTGATGCCGGTGAGGCGGGCGGCCTCGGCGTTGTCGCCAGTGGCGTAGACGTGCCGTCCCGCGGCCGTGTACTTCAGGACGTACCACGTCACCGCGAACAGCCCGAGCATGAGCACGGAGCCGTACGTGATGCTCGTGCTCCCCAGCGGGAAGGTCTTGCCGAGGAAGGTCAGCGCCGACGGCACGCCGCTGACGGTCTGCTCCTTGGAGTAGATGTGGGTCAGCGCGTAGGCGATGTTCAGCGTCCCCAGCGTGACGATGAACGGGGGAAGCCGCAGCGTGGTGACCAAGGTGCCGTTGAGCATCCCGAACGCGCCGGTGACGACCAGCCCGAGCAGGATCGCGAGCACCGGGTTGAGCCCGGAGTCGACCGCGAGCTTCGCGATCACGATGTTGCCCAGGGCCATGACGGCCCCGTTGGACAGGTCGATGCCCGCCGTGAGGATGATCAGTGTCTGGCCGATGGCGAGCGTCCCGACGACCATGACCTGCTGCACGATGAGCGACAGGTTGTTGCCGGTCAGGAACGCGTCAGACTTCAGGCTGAAGAACACGACGGCGAGAACCAGCGCGAGGAGCGGCCCCAGCGTGGGGGTCTCGAGCAGGCGGGCCGCGAGGGAGCGCCCGGGCGCCTTCGGGGGGGCGGGGGGTACGGACGCGGTCTGGGTCGCCGTCGTCACCGTCAGCCCCAGCAGTTCTCAGTCCCGAACGCAGCGTCCTCGGACTCGACGCCCGTCTGCGGCTTCGTCGTGATGAGGTTGACGCCGGTGTCGGTGTAGCCCGACGCCTTCGCGCCGCCCTTGGCAAAGGCGACCACGGCGTCGACGCCCTGCGAGGCCATCTTGAGCGGGTACTGCTGCGACGTCGCAGCGATCTGGCCGGCCTGGACGGCCTTGACGCCCGCGCAGCCGCCGTCGACGCTGACGATCATGACGTCCTTCTCCTTGCCGGCGGCCTTGAGCGCGGTGTAGGCACCCGCGGCCGCCGGCTCGTTGATGGTGTAGACGAGGTTGATGCTCGGGTCCTTCTGCAGGCAGTTCTCCATGGCCGTCTGGCCCTTGGCCTGGTTGCCCTGGGTGTCGTTGCTGCAGACCACGCTCGGGGCGTTGACGATGTTCTTCGAGTCCGCGGTGGCCTCGGCGGCCCCGAAGCCGGACAGGAAGCCGTTGTGCCGCAGGATGCCGACGCTGATGCCGGGAGCGAGGTCGAGGGCGGCGATCTTGGCCTGCTTGCCTGCCATCGCGGCCTTGGCGTACTGGCCGATCAAGACACCGGCCTTGAAGTTGTCGGTCGCGAACAGCGCGTCGACCGCGTCCTGCGGCTCGGTCGGGGTGTCGAGGGCGATGACCACGATCCCCTTGGCCCGGGCCTTGGCAAGGGTCGGCACGATGGCCTTGGTGTCGTTCGGCGTGATGAGGATGCCCTTCACCCCCGCGGCCATCATGTTCTCGACGGCCGTGACCTGGCTGGCGTTGTCGCCGTCGACCTTGCCCGCCGCCGTGAGCAGCTTGACGCCCTTGGCCTTCGCCTCGGCCGTCGCGCCTTCCTTCATCTTGACGAAGAACGGGTTCGTCTCGGTCTTGGTGATCAGCCCGACGCTGATGTCCTGCTTCGCCTCGCTCGACGCCGAGCTGCCGGCGTCGTTCGACGGCGAGCTGTTCGAGTCGCTGGCTCCGCTGCCGCACCCCGCGGCGAGGGTGGCGAGCGCTCCCGCCGCGAGGACGGCGCGCACGCCTCGCGTCGAACGGCGGCTCGTGGTTGCTGTCCTGCTGCTCATGGGCGCTCCTCGTGTCGCGGCTCGCTCTGCGCGAGCACGGATTGACAACCTTGTCTGCGGCCATCGAGACCGCCGTCACAGTGTCTACACTCACATCTCACGCTTGTCTGGCTCAACAGGGGCGGAACTTGAGCGAAGGGTCGACCGCTTCATGACAACGGTGTCTCAGGGGGGCTCCCGGGCGGCGACCATGCGGGACGTCGCGGCGCTCGCGGGGGTCAGCCTCAAGAC
>JACCYI010000162.1 GCA_013696535.1 Solirubrobacterales bacterium | reverse complement strand
CGGCAGAGCAGATCATCGACCAGATCATGGACATCGAGGACGGGACGCGGTTCATGGTCCTCGCCCCGATCGTCCGCGGCCGGAAGGGGGAGTACGGCAAGCAGTTCGAGGAGCTGCGGGCCGAGGGCTTCACGCGGGTCAAGGTGGATGGCGAGCTGCGGCTGCTGGAAGAAGTGGTGGATAGCCGTCTCGACAAGGGGTTCAAGCACGACATCTCCGTGGTGGTCGATCGCCTGGTCATGCAGCGCGACCGCCGCAAGCGGCTGGCGGACTCCGTGGAGACCGCCGTGGCGTTGGCGGAGGGGATCCTCGAGGTCGAGGTCCTCCCGCGCGACGGCGGCCCCGGCGAGTCCACGACCTACTCGGAGAAGTTCGCCTGCCTGCACTGCGGCATCTCGATGCCCGAGCTCGAGCCGCGCATGTTCTCCTTCAACTCGCCACACGGCGCCTGCCCGCGCTGCACGGGTCTGGGCACCCAGATGGAGATCGACCCGGATCTCGTGGTGCCGGACCCCTCGATGACGCTCGGCGAGGGCGCGGTCCTGCCGTGGTCCAGCGGCGCCTCGGGCTACTACGAGCAGATCACCCAGGCGATCGCGGAGCGCTACGAGGTCAACCTGGAGTGTCCGTGGGAGAAGCTGCCCGAGGAGGCCAAGGACCTCTTTCTGTACGGCACCAACGGCGACCGCATCTACGTCTCCTACCGGAACCGGATGGGCCGCAAGCGCTCCTACATGACCGCGTTCGAGGGCATCGTCCCCAACCTCGAGCGCCGCTACCGCGAGACGGACTCCGATTGGTCGCGGGAGCGAATCGAGGAGTACATGAGCGTCCGCCCGTGCCCGGAGTGCAAGGGCTCGCGGCTGCGACCCGAGTCGCGCGCCGTCACCGTTCAGGGCATGCCCATCCACGAGTTCGCCGCCTTGAGCGCGCGGCGGGCCCTCGAGTGGGTGGGGGCCCTCGAGCTGTCAGATCACGATCGCGCGATCGCCCGGATGATCCTGCGGGAGATCGACGAGCGGCTGAACTTCCTCGAGAACGTTGGTGTCGGGTACCTGTCGATGGAGCGTGGTGCGTCGACGCTCAGCGGCGGCGAAGCTCAGCGGATCCGGCTGGCGACCCAGATCGGATCCTCGCTCGTCGGCGTCCTCTACATCCTCGACGAACCGTCGATCGGCCTGCACCAGCGCGACAATGCGCGGCTGATCGCGACGCTCGAGCGCCTGCGCGACCTCGGCAACACGGTGCTGGTGGTGGAGCACGACGAGGGCACCATGCGTGCCGCCGACCACCTGCTCGACATGGGCCCCGGCGCGGGCGAGCACGGGGGATGGGTGGTCGCGGCAGGGACCGCGGAGGAGGTCATGCAGGTCCCGGAATCGCTCACGGGCCAGTTCTTGAGCGGCGTGCGGCGGATCGAGGTCCCGGCGAAGCGGCGTGCGCCCAGCGGCTACGTCGAGATCGACGGTGCGAGCCAGCACAACCTCAAGAAGGTCAGCGTCAGGGTTCCGCTCGGGGTCTTCACGTGCGTGACCGGCGTCAGCGGTTCGGGGAAGTCCACCCTGGTCAACGACATCCTCTATAAGGCGGTGGCCAACAAGCTTCACCGCGCGAAGCTCCGCCCGGGTGCCCACAGGCGCATCCGCGGCATCGAGGAGCTCGACAAGATCATCAACGTCGACCAGTCGCCGATCGGGCGCACTCCGCGCTCGAATCCCGCGACCTACACAGGGCTCTTCGACCAGATCCGCGAGCTGTTCTCAAGGACGCAGGAAGCGCGCGCCCGTGGCTATAAGCCCGGCCGGTTCTCCTTCAACGTCAAGGGCGGGCGCTGCGAGGTCTGCCGCGGCGACGGCCAGATCAAGATCGAGATGCACTTCCTGCCCGACGTGTACGTCCCGTGCGAGCAGTGCCACGGCAAGCGCTACAACCGCGAGACGCTGGACGTCCGGTTCAAGGGCAAGACCATCGCCGACGTGCTCGACATGCCCGTGGAGCACGCGCTCGAGTTCTTCGCGCACATCCCGAAGATCGCGCGGCGGCTGCAGACGTTGCACGACGTGGGGCTGGACTACATGCGCCTCGGCCAGCCCGCCACCACGCTCTCGGGTGGTGAGGCCCAACGCATCAAGCTCTCGGCCGAGCTCTCAAAGGTCGCCACGGGGAAGACCCTCTACATCCTCGACGAACCGACCACCGGCCTGCACTTCGCGGACATCCAGCGCCTGCTCACCGTGTTGGAGCGGCTGGTCGAGGCGGGCAATTCGGTCGTGGTGATCGAGCACAACCTCGACGTCATCAAGACGGCGGACCGGATCATCGACATGGGTCCCGAGGGTGGGGAAGAGGGCGGCGAGCTGATCGCCGCCGGCACTCCCGAGGAGGTTGCGGCCGTGGAGGCCTCCTACACGGGCCGCTTCCTGAGCGGGTTGGTGACGCCGAAGGCGCGCCGGGCGCCGCGGCGGTCCAGAGCGCCCGCCGCGGCGTGACGGCGACCGGCGCTCACCTCACCCGCCGAAGCGGGACCGCAGGGCCTGCACGTTGGCGACGTACTGCTTGGTGTCCTCGTACAACCCACGTGAGCGCACCGACCCGAGCCCCTGGTAGTAGCCGGCGATCGCCGTGCTCTCGTCACCGCCCGTCTCCCGCAGCAGCTGCTTGAGGTAGAGCACCCCGGCGTTGACGTTGTCGCTCGCCGACGTCGGGTCGAGCTTACGGCCGGCCAGGTTGCGCTCCACCCAGTCCCACGTCCCCGGCATCACCTGCATGACGCCGCGGGCGTTGGCGCTCGAGACCATGTTGTTGTTGAAACCGCTCTCCTGCCAGCCGATGGCGGCGGCCAAGGACGGGGGGACTCCGGCGGCGGTTTTTATATTATGATCGTGGGACGCTCG
>JACCYI010000161.1 GCA_013696535.1 Solirubrobacterales bacterium | reverse complement strand
GAGTCGATCATGCACGACCACGTGCTGGGGTTCCAGCGCGAGATCCTGAGGGTCTTCGACTCCGAGTGACGCGTTCGTATCGCGGACGGAGCTCGAACTTGAGCTCCGGTGCCTTCTGCGACTACCGCCGGGTCGGGCGGTGCCCGGAGAACGAGATGACCTGCTGGATCCCGCTCGGGCGGTTGGTGTACCGGATCGTCGTCGGCAGCACGCCGGGAGCGAAGCCGATGCGCTCCTTCGTGGCGTCGGCCGTCCACTTCGCCGCGTCCGGAGTGCCCTGCGCCCGCTCGAGTGCCCGGCCGGTGCTCTCGAGCGCCGCGTACACGGCGCGGCGACAGGCGGTTACTCGCCCGCCGCAGAATCCGCTTTCGAAGGGATCGCGGAAGCGGGTGCCGGTGATCTGGCGGAGCGCCTTGTCGACATGATTGATGGCTCCGCCGGTGAATCCGGAAGCCGGCGAGTTCTGAGCTCCCGTGAGCTCGACGAAGTCGTCGTAGGCGCCGCCGAGGCGCGGCCGCAGCACCGCCTCGCGCAGCCTCGGGTACAGCTCATCCCAGATCGCCGGGCCGGCGCCGGCGTCCATCCGGCCGTCGACATCGCGGTCCAGGCGGCTCGATCCACTTGCCCGCCATGCTTCGAGCAGATCGAGCATCTGCTTGGCTCGTGGCGACGGCGGCGTCGCGTCGCCGAGGAGCTTGCGCAGCGTCGAAGTCAGCGCCGTGGAGCGCAGATCCTGCGTCGCGGCGGCGTTCATCGCACCCGTCACCGACGCGAGATCGTGCTTGCGCCGCTTCGCCAGCCCGGCTTCGAGCAGCGTGACGCGGTGGGCGGAGCCGTAGGCGTACTGGTTGTCCGTCGCGCCCCAACCCGGAGCCGGCGCGTTGTTCCAGTTCGTCAACGTCCCGCGCGGGGAATTGACCTGCTGCGGATGGCGTGACTTGGCCAGGAAGCCCTTCCACTCGTAGCGCCCGTCGCCCTTCGTGACCCCGCGGGGATCCACCCGGCGATCGCGCAGCGGCAGCTTGCCCGCCGAGAACATGGCGATGTCCCGGTCGTCCGCGTAGGCGACGTTGAACGTGAACGGGTTCCTGGCGAA
Organism: Solirubrobacterales bacterium; assembly: GCA_013696535.1. The sequence continues at coordinate 2,067 of JACCYI010000161.1, read as the reverse complement.
CGAGTCGGCGAACGACTTCGTGCCGGTGATCCTGCCGATCGTGGCGTCACGGAACGGGAGCTCGAACAGGATGTCCTGACCATAAGTCGAACGCTTGCGCGACAGCGCGACGCGCTTGCCGTTCGAGCGTGCGTAGCCGGTCACCGGCCCGTGGACGGTCGAGTCGAAGCGGACCTGGCCGGCGCCCTTGATCTCGCCCGCGTTCGTCCGCTTCATGCTCAGGCACCGGCCCCTGTACCGGTACTTGCGCGTCGAGCCGCCGCAGAGCTCCTCGGCGTAGGTGTCGATGAGGTCCGAGCTGGCCGAGGTGAGGCTCCAGGCGAAGTCCTCCCCGCGCCCGATCAGGATCGTCCCGGCGTTGGCCGGCGAGTAGACGCCACGGGCCTGGAATCCGGGGCCTCTGATGTCGGCCTCGAGCGTCAGCCCTGGGTAGAAGTAGCCGATCTGCGGACCGGCCACGAAGAGCGGGTGCCCGTTGGTCGACCGATCTGCGGTCAGGGTGAGGAAGTTCGACGTGTGCGGCGGCTGAGCGGCCTGGGACTGCCGGTTGACGGTTGACAGAGTGCCCGTCGTGGGTTCGCTCGTCCGCAGTGAGCCCGCGTCGATCGTCGCGTTGCCGCGACCCGCCCCACGCGGCACCTGGCCGTGGCGGAAGGCGTTGGTCAGTGTGGCCGGATGGTCGGCGTCGGCGTTCTCGGACAGATCGTCGAAGACCTCGTCCCCGCGCTTACTCCCGAGCCGCCGCCGTAGATCGGAGCGGAACTCGGCGCGCGGCGCCTCGCCACCGCCACCCTGGCCGAAGATCTGGCCCACGAGCGCGTTGAATCCGAAGATGTCGGCACGCCGGTATGCCGGCTGGCTCGAGCCCTCCTCCTTGAGCCGAGCGTTGATGCCTTCGAGGAAGACGTCGACGTCATGCAGCAGCGCCTTCCCGTCGGAGCCGGCGGTACGCAACGCCCGAAGCTGGTCGCGCTCGATCTGACGGTCGACCTGCGGCGTCGGCACGTAGGCCTTGAGCTGCGTGACCAGCGAGAAGGCGTTGAGGTTCGGCGCTTCGATAGCTGCCAGGCGACCTGGGTAGCGGCCTTGGGCGAGGAGCAGCCCACGATCCTGATGCAGGACGTAGCCCATCGCCCAGGTCACGTCGTCGCGAGTCTTGCCGACGATGTGCGGGACGTTGAAGCGATCCCGCGTCAGCGTGACGCCGGGGCGCTGGGGTACCGGCTGCGCCGCGCCAGGACCCTCTCCCGGCGTGATCCCGAAGCGCTCGGACTTGAAGCTCCTGGTCAGGTCGGCAGGCGTGACTGCATCGAAGAGCGGCGTGAGGGAGTCATACAGCTTGGCCTGCTCGTCGGCGTTCGGCGGCGCCGGAACCGCGCCGTACTGGCCGGACGGGACGACGTTGAGCGCCGTCTCCGAGTAGTCCGTGGCGAGCGCCGCTGGCGCGAAAACGAGCATGACGATGAGCGCTGCGGCGGCGAGCGCCGCGCGCGGAGGGACCTGGGGCATGCCCCGAGTTGTATTTGTTCTGCTGCCCGACCGCTCACCGGATCCGCTTGCGCACCAGCGCGCTCACGTTGTCGACCACCACCACGAGGGCTGCCAGGGTCAGGTGCTTGAAGCCACCAACCTCGGCATGCGCGCTGCCACCTTCCAGCCGCCCTCTGCAGTGGGTCCCGCCTCGAGGGTTCCGCCGCACGCCCCAAAGCGATTTCTGAGTCCCTGCAGACCGCTGCCCGTCCCGTGACCCGTCAGCGCCACCGCGCGCTGCGCCGGACCGTTGACCACCTCCACCTCGAGGGCCTCCTCGTCGCCGCCTACGAGAACTCCGACGGCCGAGCCGGACGCGTACCGCAACGCGTTGGTCAGGCTTTCCTGGACGACCCGGTAGGCGGTCGTGACCACCGGAGCCGGCAGATCCCCGCGCTCCCCCTCCAGCCTCAGCGTCACGTCGAGGCCGGTTCCGGAAGCGTGGGTCACGAGCTCCTCGAGAAGGGCCAGGTCGGGCGCTTCGCCGATCGCGGTCTCGTCTGCGAGCAGGACGACGAGGCGTCCCATGTCCTCCTC
>JACCYI010000131.1 GCA_013696535.1 Solirubrobacterales bacterium | reverse complement strand
GCGCTGGTCATAGACGGCGAGCTCGTCGGCGCTGGCGGGCAGCTCGATCGGATCGCGGGAGGCCGGGGCGACGTCGATCTCGCGGGTAGCGGCCACCGTGTCTCGTTGGAGACGCAACAGCTCCTCGTCGCGATAGGCGCGTTGGAGCACCAGTCCCAGCGGCACGGCGAAGAGCACGACCGCCAGCGTCGCGACCGCGGCGATCGCCGCCACCAGCCGTCGTCTCACGTCACGTCCAGCCGGTAGCCCACGCCTCGCAGCGTCGTGATCGCCGACGGGTCCCCGAGCTTGGTGCGCAGGGTGAGGATGTGGGTGTCGAGCGTCTTGGTGGCTCCAAGCCACTCGGTGTCCCACACCTCGCTCATGATGCGCTCTCGGGTGACCACCCGGCCGGCTTCGGTCACGAGCAGTGCGAGAAGATCGAACTCCTTGGGCCGCAGGCCGAGCTCGGTGCCCGACTGCCAGGCTCGTCGAGCGGCGAGGTCGACGGTCAGCGTCCCGGCCGCCAGAGGCTCGTCGGACTCGGCGCGGGCTCCCGAGCCGACGCGCCTAACGTGCGCGCGCACGCGCGCGAGAAGCTCTGAGAGTCTGAACGGCTTGACCAGGTAGTCGTCCGCTCCGGCATCCAGTCCGGCAACCAGATCGAACTCGGTATCGCGCGCAGTGAGAATCACGATGGCCAAGTCGGGCCGCGCCGCGCGCAACCGCCGGCACACATCGATGCCGTCCATGTCGGGCAGCCCTAGATCGAGCAGCACCAGTGCGACCTCGTCGCCCGCCGCCGACAACGCCGGGCGCCCGCGGGCGACCCGACGCACCGAATAGCCCTGGCTGTCCAGAACGCGCACGAGGCCCGAAGCGATCGCCTCGTCATCCTCGACGACCAGGATGCCCGTCGGCGTCATGCGCGGCACCGTACCGTTGCGGGCCTGGGGCTCGCCGTCAAGGCGTGCAGGTGACCGAGGAGCGATCGAGCGATCGTCCGTCTGAAGCGATGAACTCCAGATCCGCCCGGCCGGTGCGCAGCCCGATGCGCAGCCCACCGTCCGCGGAGTCGTTCGCGAAGGCCACGCGCGAATCGCCTGAGTCCACCCCGTATGAGCTGTGCCCGCCGGCGCCCACCACGGCCGCAACGATCCCGCGCATGGGCCGTAGGCGCTGCAGGTCGTGATCATGGCCGTTGAGCACGAGTACGGCATGGCCGGCGAGGACGTCACGAAGCGGGGCGACGTCACCTTGGTCGCCGTGCCTGCCGGCGCTGACGAGCGGTCGGTGCCAGAAGGCGAGACGGCAGGTTCCGGCCGCGCCACTGAGCCGCTCCCGCAGCCAACCGATCTGCTCGGAGCCCGCGTCGTGCGATGCCTCGGAGTTCAAACTCAGGACCTCCCAACCACCGACGCGGAAGGCGTACCACGGGGGTGTTGCCGCCCCGGTCACCGACCCCCAATACCGGTCATAGCCCACGTCATGGTTCGGCCAGTCGTGGTTGCCGGGTGTCGGCGCGGTCCGCTTTGCGAGGGATCCGTAGACCGACGCGAAGTTGCGTCGGAAATCCTGCGCGGTGCCGCGCTCGTAGACGTCGCCCAGGTAGAGGAGGCGGGCGGGGCGGTCGCGCGCCGCCCGCCGCGCGAGTCGGCGCGCGGGAGCGCCGCCGTCGGCGCCGTCACCGATCGCCCAGAGTGCAGCCGGGACGTTGGGTCGCTGATCCGAGCGGAAGGCGTGATTGGGCACGTACACCGCCGGGGGCGCGGGCCGGCGAACCAAGGCGACCGCGGATCCGCCCACGAGGATGACTACGGTGACGAGCAGCCACGGCCAGCGCCTGCTGCTGCGCCGCCGTCCACGGCCGAAGTGAAGCTTCCGCCTCCCCGTCGTCACGGCTGGCGTCGATCAAGTGGGACTCGCATGGTGATCTGTAGCGTGGCGGACAGAGGTGAGCGGGCGATGAGGGCGTCCGGATTGTCGATGCTCTGCCGGACTGGCGGTCACGCTCCGGTCTGTCGCCGGGGCG
>JACCYI010000128.1 GCA_013696535.1 Solirubrobacterales bacterium | reverse complement strand
ACACGGTGTCGGTCACGGCGCTGTTCGCCCGCGCGCGGGGCGAGCTGGGACGCATCGACCTGCTGTTCAACAACGCCGGCATCTTCAGTACCCCCACGCCGTTCGAGGACGTGTCGCTCGACGAGTGGGAGACGGCGGTCGCGACGAACCTGACCGGGGCCTTCCTCTGCGCTCAGGAGGCCTTCCGGGCGATGAAGGCGCAGGAACCGCAGGGCGGTCGCATCATCAACAACGGCTCCATCTCCGCCCAGGCGCCGCGGCCAAACGCGGTCGCCTACACCGCCACCAAGCACGCCATGACCGGCCTCACCAAGGCGATCTCGCTCGAGGGCCGGGCCTACGACGTCGCCTGTGGCCAGATCGACATCGGCAACGCGGCGACGGAGATGACCGCGGCGATGGCCCAGGGCGTCCTGCAGGCGGACGGCTCGACGGCCGGTGAGCCGCGCATGGACGCACGACACGTCGCGGACGCCGTGCTCTACATGGCCGGACTACCGCTCGACGCGAACGTCCAATTCCTCACCATCATGGCAACGAAGATGCCGTTCGTCGGTCGCGGCTGAACCGCTCAGCCTTCAATCCACCGAGGCGTTCAGACGCCCGCGGACCGGTTCAAAGAGGCTCAGACCGGCACGGCGCCGCGCCACGGCGTCATCGCGCGCAGAGCGGACATGATCGCGCGCGTGGCGGGCGACTTGTTGAGCGTGTAGAAGTGGATCCCTGGGGCTCCCCTGGCCAGGAGATCGGCGCACTGCAGGGTCGCGTAGGCGACGCCGAACCCTGCCACCGCCTCGGGCTGGTCGACGCGGGCGTCGAGCTCTGAGAGCAGAGGCTCGGGTAGCCGCGAGCCGACCAGTGACGTCACGCGGGCGATCTGCTTGTAGTTCGTTATGGGCCAGATCCCCGGGATGATCGGCACGTCGATTCCCGCCGCACGAGCTCGGGCCACGAAGTCCAGGTAGTCGTCGTTGTCGAAGAACAGCTGGGTCACCAGGAAGCTGACTCCGGCATCGACCTTCGCCTTGAGGTACGCGAGGTCGACTTCGGGCGACTCGGCGTGGACGTGGGTCTCCGGAAAGGCCGCCGCACCGATCGCGAAGTCGTACTCGTCACGGATCAGCTCCACGAGCTCGCGCGAGTAGGAGAGGCCCCCTTCGGTCGCCGTCCAGTCCTCCTGCCCGGGCGGTGGATCGCCGCGCAGCGCGAGCACGTTCCGGACTCCGGCCTCGGCCATGCGGTCGAGCATGCGACGGAGCTCGTCGACGGTGGCCCCGACGCAGGTGAAGTGCGCCATGGCTTCGAGGCCATGACGCTCCTTGATGCGCGCCACCGTTTCGACCGTCCGGTGCTTCTCCTCGGTGGTGCCCCCGGCACCGTAGGTGACCGACACGAACGTGGGCTCCATGTGCTGGAGCTCGGACAGCGCGGCCTCGAGGTTGGTCTCACCCTCCGGCGTCTTAGGCGGGAAGAACTCGAAGGAGAAGGTCGGCTGGTCGGCCTGCGCGATGGCCTCGTCGATCCGCATGCCTGGAGTCTAGGAACCGTCCCGGGCGGTCCAGCGTTCGGGTTGACCCCCGACTCGCTGCGCCTCGCCGGCCGTCTCGAGGTGGGTGAGGAAGCAGAGCAGCTTCGTGAGCAGCCACGTGGCGGTCTCGCTGGCGAAGGTCGGCCCGTAGACCCGCATCGCGAGTTCATAGGCGGTGAGCGGGGTCTCTGCGATCGCGACGCGGATCACGTACAGCCGTCGGCGCACCAGCGCTCGGTTGGCCTCCACGTGGGCGCGCACGTCGGCGAACGGGCGCCCGTGGCCGGAGAGCGCAAGCCGAGCGTCGAGGGCGTCCACGCGCTCGAGCGACTCGAGGAACTCCCCGACCGGGTCGGGAGAGAAACCGAAATCGAAGTAGAGCGAGACGCGGCCCAGGAGATGGTCGCCGGACAGCAGGAGGCGGCGGTCTGCCTGGTGCAGGCAGACGTGGGAGGGAGCGTGACCCGGGGTCTCGTGCACCGTCCATGGGCCGAGGTCTGAGTCGATCGTCACACCCGATAAGAGCTCGCGGTCGGGAACCGGTATGCCGGCGATCCACGGCTCCTGCTCGCGCCGCTCGATCGCCCAGGCGCGCAGGGGCTCCTCCGGGACCCCGCTCTGGCGGGCGATTTCAACCCGACGGGCGAGCGTCTGCTCCGGGTCGGCCGCTCGCTCGGAGAGGTGGGCGTGATTCGGGTGCATCCACAGCTCGCAGCCCGTGTGCTCGACGATCGTCGTGGCCTGGCCGCAGTGATCGGCGTGCGCGTGACTGCAGACGAGCAGGCGAACGTCCTCCAGCTTTAATCCCACCAGCTCGAGCGCGCGCTCGAGTTGGGCGAGCGACCCGGGTTCGTGCATCCCGGTGTCGACGAGCACGATCCCGTCGCCCGCCGCGAGTGCCCAGGCGTTGCAGTGGGGCACGCCTGGCCACGGCAGCGGCAGCCGCAGCCGCCAGACGCCGGGGAGCACCCGCTCAGCACGGCCGAGCTCGCGCCTGCGTGCGGACGGTGCCACGCCGACAACCCTATTGGCCCTGCGTAGCATTGCCCGTCCGCCATGATGCCCGTGAACACGTGAGAGGACCGCTCGACAGCAACCGGACGCGCAGAAGGTCCACCGCGCGCGAGTTCCTCCTCCGGAGGCTCGTCGCCTCAGGGCCCCGGCGCGTCGCCGACGGCGTGTGGCTCATCCGCGGGGGGCTTGGGCTCAGGACGATGAACGTCTACCTCCTCGAGGAGGACGGCGGCGGCGTCTGCATGTTCGACGCCGGCAGCGCGGACATGGCCGGTGCGCTCGCCTCCGCGGGGAGGGGGCTGGGCGGGATCACCCGTATCGTGCTCGGCCACGCCCACCCCGACCACCGGGGAGCGGCGCCCGCCCTGGCGGTCCCCACCTTCTGCCATCCGGCCGACAAGGCCGACGCCGAAGGCGACGGCGGGGACCACTACTTCGACTTCTCCGAGCTGTCCTTTCCGTTCAACCACACCCTGCGAGTGCTCCTCGACCGGTGGGATGGCGGGCCGGTGAACATCACGGGCACAGTCGAGGAGGGTGACGAGGTCGCTGCAGGCTTCAAGGTGGTGCACCTGCCCGGGCATGCCCCGGGACTCATCGCCCTGTACCGCGAGCGCGACGGGGTCGCGTTGACCACCGACTGCTTCTACACCCTCGATCCCCGAACCTCGCGCAAGGGGGCGGCACGCGTTCCGCACGCCGCCTTCACGCTCGACACGGAGGGCGCCCGAGGTTCCATGCGCAAGCTGGCGGGGCTCGGCCCGTCGGCCGCGTGGCCCGGCCACGCCGACCCCTTGACCAGCGATGTCGCCGCCCAGCTCGAACGGGCGGCGGCCCGTGGGTAGGCGCAGCCGCCGGCGAGAGGGTGGCGGCGCGTCAGAACTCAGCGCGCCCGAATCAGAGTACGGCAGCCCGGACGGAAGCCGGCTGGTACTGCGGGGAGCGATGACGCCCTCGACGCGGAAGGAGTACGCCGCCGTGCTCGCGGGCTCGCCGCTGTCGCAGGAGGACGCGTGGCAGCGGGCGGTCGAGTTCCTCTTCGAGCGCCTCGCGGTGCGCTGGGAGATCGCCGGAACGGAGCCCATCACCCGTCAGAAGGAGCTCCTCGCCCGTTACCGGTTCGCCGGAGTGGACGAGCGTGCCTGGATCCGCTCCGCCTTTCGCGAGCACCTCGCCGAGCACTTCCCGGAGCTCGACGCCCCGTGATCGAGCCCGCCCGCTTCGCCGCCCTGCTCTGCGGCTACTGCCTCGACGTGTCCCCGGGCGACCAGGTGGTGGTGCGATCGACTCCCCTCGCGGGACCGCTCCTGCTTGGCCTGCAGTCTGAGCTCCTCGAACGTGGGGCGTGGCCGCTCTTGCGAATCTCGTTGCCGGGTTCGGAGGAACGCTTCTACGCCGCCGCTCGCGACTCCCATCTGGATGCGTTCGCCCCTGCCGAGCTCGCCGAAGCGGAGCACACGGAGTGCTCGCTCGCCATTCAGGCGCCCGAGAACACCCGGGCGCTCGCCGGCGTCGACCCCGCTCGTATCGCCCGGGCGACTCGCGCACGCGCACCCATCCGCGAGGCGGCGTTGCGCCGGCGCTGGTGCGCGACCCTGTGGCCCACACCCGCGGGTGCGCAGCAGGCCGGCATGTCGACGACGGACTTCACGGACTTCGTGCGCCGCGCCCTCTTCCTCGATCGCGAAGATCCGGTTGCGGGCTGGCGCGAGCTCTCAGACCTTCAGGACCGGCTGATCGAGCGGCTCTCCGAAGCCCGGGAGCTGCGCATCGAAGCGGAGGGAACCGATCTCACCCTCTCCGTCGAGGGTCGCACCTGGGTGAACTCCGATGGGCGGCGCAACATGCCGAGCGGCGAGGTCTTCACCGGGCCGGTCGAGACGAGCGCGGAGGGCCATATCCGCTTCACGATCCCGTCCGCCCCTGGAGGAGTCGACGTCGACGGCATAGTGCTCGAGTTCCGTAAGGGCCTCGTGGTCGAGGCGCGCGCCTCGCGGGGCCAGGAGTACCTGCGCCAGACCCTGGCCACCGACGCCGGCGCAAGCCGCCTCGGGGAGATCGGCATCGGGACCAACGCGGGCATCGACCAGCCGGTCGGGGCGATCCTCTTCGACGAGAAGATCGGCGGGACCGTGCATCTGGCGGTCGGCCGGTCCTATCCCGAGACGGGCGGCACGAACGAGTCCGCCGTGCACTGGGACATGATGTGCGATCTGCGGCAGGGCGGCACGCTCT
>JACCYI010000121.1 GCA_013696535.1 Solirubrobacterales bacterium | reverse complement strand
GAGCCCTGGACGGTGCGCAAGGCGGTCATCATGCTGGCGATCGCCGGCGTGGCCGTGGGCATCATGTCGGAGATCCTCGTGGGCTCGATCACAGAAGCGTCGGCGTCGATCGGGCTCTCACCGTTCTTCGTCGGCGTCATCGTCGTGGCCATCGTCGGCAACGCCGCCGAGCACTGGGTGGCCGTGCTCGTGGCCAAGAAGGATCAGATGGACCTGGCGGTGAGCATCGCGGTGGGCTCGAGCGCGCAGATCGCCCTCTTCGTGGCGCCCGTGCTCGTGTTGCTGAGCCTCTTCGTCGGCCCGTACCCGCTGGCCCTCGTGTTCAACGGCTTCGAGCTCGGCGCGATCTTCCTGGCCATCGTCATCGCGAACCACGTCGCCAACGACGGCGAGTCGACGTGGTTCGAAGGCCTGCAGCTCCTCGCCGTCTACGCCGTCTTCGGCCTGACGTTCTACTTCGTCTGACGTGACGGTCGCCGTGCTCACCGGGCCCGTGCCCTGGCTCATCCTGGCCGCCGCGACCGTCATCTTCCTGGTGGTCGACATCCGGTTCTTCGCACGCGGCCGCGAGCCTGAATTTCGTGAAGGCCTCATCTGGAGCGTCGGCTGGCTCGTGGTCTCCCTCCTTGCCGCAGTCCTCCTCCTCGTGGTCGACAGTGCCGAGGACGCGGTCACCTACACGACCGTCTACTTCATCGAGCGCTCGCTGTCGCTCGACAACCTCTTCGTCTTCCTGCTGCTGTTCTCGTACTTCGGCGTCCCGGCGGAGAACCGCGCCAAGCTGCTCTTCTGGGGCATCGTCGCGGCGCTCGTGCTGCGCGGGCTGGCGATCCTCGGCGGAGTCGCGCTGCTCGAGCAATTCCACTTCGTGGTCTACATCCTCGGGATCCTCCTGCTCTTCCTGGCGTATCGGATCCTCAAGGGCGTCGACGACAACGTCGATCCGGATAAGAACTTCATCGTCAAGCTGGTCCGGCGGATCTTCCCGGTCTCGAGCGACTTCCACGGCCACAAGTGGTTCGTCAAGGAGGAAGGCAAACGTCATGCGACGCCGCTGTTCCTCTGTCTGACCGCGGTGGTGGCAGCCGACATCGCCTTCGCGGTCGACTCGATTCCCGCCGCCTTCGCCATCACCCGCGATTCCCCGCTCATCTGGATGGGCAACGTGTTCGCGCTGCTCGGGCTGCGAGCCCTCTTCGTCCTGGTCGAAGGGCTGATCAAGCGCTTCCGGTACCTCGACGAGACCATCGCCGTGGTGCTCGCGCTCGTGGCGGTCAAACTCCTGCTCGAGGATGTCTACAAGCTCGGCCCGGTACCGTCGCTGGCGATGGTCGCCGTGGCGTTCGCGATCGGGATCGCGGCCTCCATCGTGGCCGATCGGCGAGACCCGGACGCCGAGGCCAAACGCGAGGAGCGGTCCGAGCGCACCACGAGCGACGGTCCGGCTGACGAGACCGAGACCAAGACCGAAGAGGGCGCCGGCAAAGCGGCGGTAGGCGAGGATTCGAGTCGACGCTAGGACACGCGGCCGTATCCGCGGCCACGTGTCTTAGTCGTGCCCGTCGGGATCGGGCTCGAGCTCGATCTCCTCTTCGCCGAGGTCATCCTCGTCGCCCGCGACTGCACCCGAGGTGCCCGGGCGGAAGCGCGCGATGAAGGCTTCCAGCAGCTCGTCGCGCCCGTGCTCGTCGAGCGGTGTCTCGTCAGAGACCAGCAGCCAGTCGCCGCCGTCCTCCGCCGCCTCGGCCACGTCCGAGTCCAGTTGGGGTGAATCATCCACGATGACCAGCACCTCCGTCTCCGGATTGAAGTACGTCCCGGGGCGGATGAGCAGGTCGTCGATGTCGAAGCGGCGAGGTCCGGCCATGTCGCCACCCTACCCTCAAAGCTCGGATATCTGACGCTCGATCTCGGCTTCCACATCGAGGGTGGCGAGGCCGCGTGCGGCGCGGCGAGCGTTGCGCGCCACCACCAACTCGCGGATCTCGTCTTGCAGCGCCGGGTCGGCTCTTGGTCGCAGAAGCTCGGCGAGCTCGGCCTCCACGTCCACTTGCGCTTCCCCCCGCGCGGCCCGCCTCGAATTGAGGGCGGCGAGCATCTGGCGGATCTCGTCGTCGCGCTCGCGCGCCGCGAAGCCCTGGCCACCGGCCTCGGGGCGCGGCCCAAGATCCTCGTTGAGCGCCAGCCCTCCTCGCCCGATCTGCTCGTACACCTTGCTCCGTCCCAGCAGCGAAGCCACGGCGGCGACGGCGCCCAATCCGACCACGGCGAAGATCACGATGCCGAAGGCTTCCTGCACTCCTACAGCTTGGCAGCCGGAGCGAGCTGATCGCGACCAGCGGCGTACGCCGGCTCTCGCCGGGCAACCGTCGTGGCGAAGGCTTCGACGACTGCGGGATCGAACTGGCTGCCCGAGCAGGAACGAAGCTCGGCCAGTGCCTCGACGGCGGTCATCGGCTGCTTGTACGGGCGCTGCTCGCACATGGCGTCGAAGGCGTCGCAGACCGCGACGATCCGGGCCGCCAGCCGGATGCGGAGATGGCGAATTGCTCACCGCGCTCGCTGAAGGCGGTTGCCGCCCGGACGATCCACGGGTGGGTCACGCGGGAGGGCGGCGTCGAGGAGCACGCAGAACTCGCTGCCCCGAGACGGCAGGCCCTGCCATGGTCACTCACGACTTGGTCCAATTCTGCGCCGAGACGAGCCAGGAGGGCATCGCCGCCGGCGCTGTGGCTGAAGCTGTCGTTGTAGGCCAGGGCCGTCTGGTGCGTGTAGATGGCGTCGGCGAGGGCGGTCGACACGAAGCTGAATCCGATCAGCAGCCACTGCCGCCCCGGCTTCCATCCCAGCAGCGTCCAAGCGAGTACGACGAAGAACAGCGTGAGGCAATCGCCGAGCGGGTACGCGAGCGCCACCGCGACGGACGTCGCATCGCCTTCGGTGGCTCCCAGGACGGCGGGGAAGATCAGAGCAACGCCGAGCGCGGTGACGGCGAGGCAGCCGATGAGCCCATTCAGCCACGGCGAGAAGTGCACGGCGCGGAGGGCGAGATGGTCGAAGCGGGCGACTGCCGGCACGGGTTCCTCCGGTCTATCGGCGGTCCGTCCGGCTACTTGACGAGTACGAACACGCGTTCTTGTCCCGATCGCCATGACAGGGTAAGCTTCCCTCCGACGTTGACTGACCAGTCAATCTGCAGCAGGAGGCCACACGATCATGGTCGATTTCACGCTCACCGACGAGCAGAAGAACCTTCAAGGGCTCGCGCGCGACTTCGCGGCCGGGGAGATCAGGCCGGTGGCCTGGGAGTACGATCGCGACTCGACGTGGCCCGACGACGTGCTCAAGAAGGCGTGGGAGGTCGGGCTGATGAACATCCACGTTCCCGAGCAGTACGGAGGCCCGGGCCTCTCCTACCTGGACGGCTGCCTCCTGGAGGAGGAGATCTCCTGGGGCTGCTCGGGCATCGCCACCTCGATGGGCGCCAACGGGCTCGCGGCGGCCCCCTTGGCGGTCGCCGGCTCGGAGGAGCTCAAGAAGCGGTACCTCGGGATGCTGACCGAGGAGTACACGCTCGCCTCGTTCTGCCTCACCGAGCCCGACGCCGGCTCCGACGTCTCGGGCATGCGCACGTCGGCGGTCCGCAAGGGCGACAAGTGGGTCATCAACGGCTCCAAGTGCTTCATCACCAACGGCGGCTACGCCGACTGGTTCACGGTCTACGCCAAGACCGACCGCGAGGCCGGCCACCGCGGGATCTCCTGCTTCATCGTTCCCAAGGACGACACGGTCACCGTGGACAAGAAGGAGGACAAGATGGGGCAGCGGGCTTCTAACACCGCGACCATCACCTTCAACGAGACCGAGATTTCCCTCGACCACCTCGTGGGTGAGGAGAACAAGGGCTTCAAGATCGCGATGACGACGCTCGACCGTACACGCCCCGGCGTGGCGGCCATGGCCACGGGCATCGCTCGCGCGGCGTTCGAATTCGCGACGGAGTACTCGAAGCAACGCGTCCAGTTCGGCGTCCCGATCGCGATGCACCAGGCGATCCAGTTCATCATCGCCGACATGGCCACCAAGGTGCACCTCTCGCGGCTGGCCACCTGGAACTCCGCTGCCCTGCTCGACGCGGGCCGGCGCAACACGATCGAGTCGTCCCACGCCAAGCGCTTCGCGGCCGACTCGGCCATGGAAGTCGCCACGGACGCGGTCCAGGTCTACGGCGGATACGGCTTCATCAAGGACTACCCGGTGGAGAAGCTGATGCGCGATGCGAAGATCATGCAGCTCTACGAGGGCACATCGCAGATCCAGCGGCTGGTGATCGCACGCGAGACGCTGCTCCCCCGGCGGATCGAGTCACCCTTGGCGACGACGGTGTAGGGCGGCGATGAAAGGTTGAGGCTGGCCTCTCAGCCTTCGAACGCCAACGGCAAGGGGCGAGAGAGCGCTGCCCGCAGCCGTTCGAGGTACGTCACCCGGGCAACCGAGATCGCGCCGAGCGACTCGAGGTGGGGCGTGCGCCACTGCACATCGAGGAGCCCATCGACGTCCAGTCGTTCGGCGAGGCCCACGAGCGCCACCTTCGACGCGTCGGTCTCGCGATGGAACATGGACTCGCCGGCGAACAGTCCGCCGATCGCTACGCCGTAGAGCCCGCC
>JACCYI010000117.1 GCA_013696535.1 Solirubrobacterales bacterium | reverse complement strand
TCGTTGGCCGCGTACACCGAGGCCGTGAAGCCCGGCGTGGCGGTGACCATGTCGAGCCGCCGTACCTTGACGGCCGAGCCCGCGTCGACGTACAGCCCGACCCCGTCCTTCTGCAGGTCGCCCGAGTTGTAGGTCTCCGTGTCCCACGCGGTCTTCGGGTCCTTGTCGACCGCGAGCGGCGCGGCGGGTGAGTGCTCCTCGTCGTCTCCAAGCGGGTCGAAGTCCGTTGCCGAGGACCTGCGCACGGACACCGCCTTCGTATTGGGCGGGGGATCCACGTTCCCGACCCCCGTTCCCCGCGTGGTGTTGTCACGTGCCTCTCTGGCCAGGAACGCGATGACCGCGGCTCCGGCGAGCACGAGGGCTACGAGACCGAGCAGCGGAATGTGCCATCTCATCCGCAGCGGCAGCCGGCGCTTGGTCGACTCGGGCAGCGTCCGGAGGACGGCCGTGGCCTCTCCCGTCGTTTCTCCCGAGCGGGCGGCTTCGATGGCCAGCGCGTTCTCGAGCTCGGAGACCACCGTGACGGCGTCGGGATAGCGCCGGGTGAGGTCCTTGTCGGTCATGCGCTCGACGATCGCCGCGAGCGTGGCGGAGACCTCAGGGCGGCGCCGCTGCACGTCGGGCAGCTCCTCCCGGACGTGCTTCATCGCGACCGCCACCTGGCTCTCGCCGTTGAAGGGAACGTCGCCGACCAGCATCTCGTAGAGCACGACGCCGAGGGAGTAGAGATCGGATTGGCCGTTGACGAGGTGGCCGAGCGCCTGCTCAGGCGAGACGTAGTCCGTCGTCCCGAGAACGCGCCCGTCCGCGGTCAAGCCGTCGTCGTCAAGTGAGCGGGCGATCCCGAAGTCGGTGACCTTGGCCGAGCCCTCCTCGTCGATCATGACGTTCTGGGGCTTGAAGTCGCGGTGGACGATGTTGCGCGCATGAGCGGCGCCGAGCGCCGTCGCTATCTCGATCGCGTAGGCGATCGCCTCTTCGATCGGAAGCCGCTCCTGGCGGCGGATGCGCTCCTTGAGCGTCTCTCCCGCGATGAACTCGAAGACGATGTAGGGACGCCCCTCGTCCTCCCCGGCGTCGATGACCCCCACGATGTAGGGATGGGAGAGCTGGGCGACCGCCCGGGCCTCGCGCCGGAAGCGCTCGAGCTGATCGGAGTCGCGCGCGATCTCGCGGTGCATGAGCTTGATCGCCACGGGGCGCTCGAGCGTGGCGTCGAAGGCGCGATAGACCGTCGACATGCCGCCGGCGCCGACCTGCGCGTCGAGCCGGTACCGGCCGTTGAGCCTCATTCCGACGAGCGTGCTCATAGGTGAAGCCCTATTTTGCTGCAAGTGCCCCGGGTCGACATCACGTACTTCACGGATCCTTACTGCCCCTGGTCGTGGGGAGCGGAACCGATGCTCCGCCGTCTCGCCGTTGAGTTCGCCGATGAAGTAGGGATCACCTACGTCATCGGCGGAATGGCGCAGGCCCTCGAGGACCGGGTCGCCTTCGCCTCCGACTGGCTGAACGCCGCCGCCGCGTCAGGCATGCCCGTCGATCCGCGCGGGCTGCTCGAGGACCCGCCGGCGGCCACCCATCCCGCGGGCCTCGCCGTCAAGGCGGCGGCCGAGCAGGGCGATCCGGGGCCGTTCCTCCGTCGGCTGCGTGAGGCGATCATGGTCGAGCGGCGGCGCCTCGATCGCGGCGACGCACTCCTCGACGTTGCACGTGAAACCCAACCCGCCCTGCGGCTCGACCTCCTGCGGGTCGCGTTCGGGTCCAACGCCATCGTCGAAGCACTGGGCGCCGACCTCGAGCGGGCGAAGGCCGCCGGGGAAGCGGGCGCTCGTGTGCCGCTTCCGACCCTGCATCTCCGCGGCCCGGACGACGTCCTCCATGCGTTGGAAGGACCGCAGCCCTACGAGCGCATCCGAGAGGCCGTGATGCTTGCGGGTGCTGCTCCCACCGGCTCCGCAGCCCCGTCGGTCGAAGAAGCGCTACGGCGCTTCGGCTCGATGGCGACGCCCGAGATCGCCGCGGCCTGCTTCCTGCCGGGTCCCCGGGCCAGTGCGGAGCTGTGGCGCCTCGCGCTCGAGTGGCGGGTGACGCCCCACCGGGTCCTGGGAGGAGAGCTATGGCGATTGGCCGCTTGAGGTGAAGTCTCCGTGAGGGGGGCTGCCGCCGAGTCCGCCCGCCCGCGTCCTCACCCGCCGGAGTTGACGTCCGGGCACACACGAGTCTCCGCGCCCGTTCCGGTCTCGCCCGCTACCGATCCAATGTCCAGGCCTCGAGCCGCGAGCTGCTCGCGCAGGCGGAGCAGCGCCAGATCCTTGGCCTTGGCTTCGAGCATGACGTCGACTTCGAGCCCGGCCGCCGTCTCGCGGATGAAGTGCTCGAAGGCGATCGGATCGATCATGTCGGCGTGTGCGCGCAGCTGCGGCAGGACCCATGAGCGCTCCACGCGGCGGCCGACCTTCTTCCTGCGTTCCTCAATCGCCGTCTTCGGGGTGGAGTAGTGGATCTTGGGCCGCACACCTGCGGGCCACGTCGCGAGCGCGAACGTGAGCGCATCGCGGTCTGCGATGCCGTCAGGGTCGTTGCAGTGATGGTGCAGGATGTCCCAGACGACCTTCAGGCCCGTGCGCCGATGAAGCTCCAATACGTGACAGAGGCTGAAGGTCCGATCGTCGTTCTCGATGGCAAGGCGTGCCCGGGCCCGCTCCGACAGGCGCTCGAGGCCGCGCTCGAAGCGGGCCATGGCCGCCGCATGGCCGCCTGCCGCACCGCCGACGTGGACGACCACTATCCCCTCCGGCCCGATGCCCATGGCTTCGAACAGCTCGCCCTGGAGCTCGAGATCGCGAACGGCCGATTCCCGGATGGCCTCGTCTTCTGAGTTGAGCACGATGTACTGGCCGGGATGGGTCGAGAGTCGCAATCCGCCGGCCTTGGCACGCGCTCCGAGCTCGCCCAGGTCATCGGCGCACTCCGCGACCTGGGCATGGAACTGGGGGTGATCCGGGTGCGTCGCGTAGGGCGCCAGCGACGCTGTCATCCGGTACATCCCGATGCCCGCCCGCTCGAGGTAGTCAAAGACACCGTGCAGCGCCTCGATCGACCACCGCAGATGCGGGCCCGACTGCCAGCGCCGTGCGTCGTGGGTCGGAAGCCCTCCTCCTCCGAGGACCTTCACCGCGAAGCCGAGCTTCAAAGACCCTCGTCCGCCGCCGGCCCCCCGCTGGGCGGCTTGGCCGGGTCCGGCCTCTCGCCGACGCTCGGATCGCCGGCCTGATCGATGGTCTCCCCGATCGGCTGCACCTGGGCGTCACCGGCCGCCATATCGGGCTCCGCGTTCGCATAGTCGATCTCCGGCCCACCGATGTTCGCCGCCTCCGCGGCCGCCGCCTCGACCTCCGCGTCCTCGTCTATCCCCAGTGGCTCGGCGGAAGCGTCGACCACCTGAACCGGCGTAGCGGTGTTGGAGGGTGGGCCGCCGGTGTCGTAGTTCGCGACCCCGGGGGACCCACCAGGGAAGCCTGCCCCGCCGGGGGAGCCCGCCCCGCTCCGCGGTGCGTCACGGCCCCTGCGACGCAGGAGGAAGCCGGCGGCGCCGGCGATGACCCCGCCGAACACAGCGGCTCGCTGGGTGGTGATGACGCGCTTCGGCCTCGCTCCGGGTCGCCGGGGAAGCAGCCTGCCGGCCATCTTGCCCACTGCAACGAGTGGGGTGCGTCGAAGGAGGGAGGTCGGAGAGGGCATCCATACGAGTTACCCGCCGGCACCGGTCGGCGAACTGGCCCGGGAGTCGGATGGCCCTTGAGCTTGCGCCGGGGGGTAGCCATTTGCGCGGCTGCCGGGTAAGCTGCCTGACAGCGGCCGAGGCGGAGCACATCGCTTGCGACGAGCCCGTCCGCACCAAGCGCTAATCGGCCCAAGCCCGGCCGAGGCACTTCGAGAGAGAGGTCCGAGGATGTCCGATCACGTCGCCACCCCGACTCCATCGGCCGGCAAGCTGAGCGCGGACGATCGCGACTGGATCCGCCGCCAGGCACGGTCTGCCCGCGCACTCGCCGCCGAGCAGCGCCGCTGGGTGCTCCGCGCCGCATCGAAGAGTCCGCAGGTGCCCACGGACCGGTTCCTGCGCACCCGCCCCTGACTCTCAGCACCCGCCGCTGACCGCCTCGCGCTCGATTCTCGCGGTACCGAACGCACTCCGACACGCAGACCCCGACGTACCGGCTCGCGCTTCGGGGGATTCGCCCTGAACAGAGTCGCCGGGTACGCCTTAGGACCGTCTGGACGTCTGTACTACTCCGGGATTACCCCGTTCGGGTGATGGAGTCGCCTCGTGGGGCGCCGATACAGCCCATGTCCGGCTTCCTTCCGCTTAGGAGTTCAACACCGATATGAGTGCCCCTTCCACAGCTGTCCAACAGAAGCGCAAGGTCGCCTCGGACGAGGCCCTCGCTCTGTGGCGCGAGTACAAGGCGACCGGTGATTTGAAGGTTCGGAACCGGCTCGTCATGACGTACGCACCACTCGTGAAGTACATCGTCTTCAAGAAGGTCCGTGA
The DNA here is from genome assembly GCA_013696535.1 of Solirubrobacterales bacterium. The sequence goes on along the minus strand of JACCYI010000117.1, from coordinate 7,506 downwards.
GCTCCCGGCCCGCTGCGAGGTGGAGGACTTCATCTCCTGCGGCCTCGAAGCGCTCATCGCGTCCATCGATCGCTTCGACCCCGTCAAGGGCGCGACCCTCGAGCAGTTCGCGTGGACCCGGATCCACGGTGCCGTCCTCGACGAGCTGCGGCGCCAGGACTGGGCACCACGCTCTCTGCGCCGCTGGGAGCGGGACATCGCCAGGGCCCGCGAGCAGTTCAGCGGAGTCCACGGACGTCGGCCGAGCCGCGAGGAGCTTGCGGATTCCTTGAGCATCACGGTCACGGAGCTGCGCCGCCACGAGGACGACATTGCGGTGTCAGACGTCACGTCGCTCAACACGCTGGTCATCTCCGACGAGGAGACCACGGTCGAGCGCCTCGACACGATCGCGGGGTGTCATGCCCGGGATGATCCGGAGACCGCCGCGGCGACCAGTGAGGCCAAGGATCAGTTCCGTGAGGCTTTCGAGCGCCTGCCCCGGCGCGATCGGGAGGTGGCCGTCCTCCTCTACGTCAAGAACCTGACCCTCCGTGAGATCGGCACGATCCTTGGAGTCTCGGAGAGCCGCGTCTGTCAGATCCACTCGCAGCTCAAGCGCACCCTCAGGTCACAGCTGTGCGACGACGCTGGGCTGTTCTCGGCAGTTGGCTGACAAGGCGGACCCAAGCCGTCAAGTTCGGACCTGAGTGTCCGACGATGAGGGGGATGAGGATCAGTCGCTCACAACCCCCTCTCGATCGTGACGCTCCCCGCGCCGGCGCCATGCCCGAGTGCGCCGGCGAATCCAGCCGGGAGATACTGCGGTGACCCGGTTCAGGGGCACGCTCGCCCCGCCGTTCCCGCCCGCTCTCCATGCGGAGATCGGGCTTGCGAACCGGCGGGCCCTGGAGCTCGCTTCGCGGGATCGCGAGCTTCACTTCACCTCCGATGCCGACGGTCGCGTGGTCGTCGAGTTGCGCACCCTTGGAGGTCGGCTCCTGGGCACCATTCCCGCCGCCCGGGCGCTCGACATCATCAACGGCGCCGACCTCGACGAAGTGCTCAGAATCGCGAAGTCCGAGAGCCCCTCTCCACCCAGGCCGCCAGCTGAGGCGTGAAGTCCGCCCGCCCCGCTTCGAGCGCGGGGAGGAGCGAAGGATCGAGCAAGGTGGCGGTGGACACCATCCCGACCGTGACCCCGTGTTCGGGCCGCGAGAGGGGCTCGATCCGGTCACCGGCGCTCAGTTCTCCCGCTCGTGCGATCGATAGATAGGCGCCCGGGCGGCCGGCCCGCGCAAAGCGGCGGACGAAGCCCGGATCGTCCATGACCGCCGCGAGCTTGAAGCACGGGATACGTGGCCCGGTGACCCGCAACTCGACGGTTCCGATGCGCCAGCGTTCGCCGACACGGGCCTGGGTGAGGTCCATCCCCGAGACCGTGAGGTTCTCACCGAAGGCAGCGGGCCCGAGCGGCCGCCCGATCACCTCCTCCCACCAGGCTGCGTCTTCACGAGCGTAGGCATACACGGCCTTGGAGAAGTCGCCGTGGTTGGCCTTGTCGGCTTGCTCGTCCCCATCGAGGTTCACGCCGCGAGCGGCGACCTGGCCGGCGACGGGATACTTGACGATGGAGCTCATCACCACGCGCTTCGGGGTGCGCAATTCGGCAGGGCGGCCGACGTTTACGGACAGGACGAGCCCGGATGACATGTCCGGGACGCTAGTACACGCGCTTACCGAGCTCGTGGTGCTCCACGCCCGGTGATCACTCCCTTGGCCGAGTCAACGGCTTGCGATCCGGACGGCCGAGGCCGGGGGCAGGGACTGCGGCGGTGTGGAGGCCCGGCGCGGGAAGCGTCGGGTGGGCGGGACGGCACGGGTCCAGCTACGGCGGGGCGATGGGTCCGAGGGGGAGGCCGCGGGCTCGACGGGCGTCACGCGGCGGGGGTAGGTGGGCATCGGACCATCCGACCATGACGGCGACCCGGTTCACACGGCCCGGTGTCCAGATCGAGTGCGCAAAGTTCCGACCGACGGTCGGTTAGGCTCGACAGCGTGTCCGATCCCGAGACCGAAGAGCTGCGGATCGACCAGATCGTGCGTGAGCGCGAAGAACGCCATCGGGCGGAGAACGCACCCTTGGCGGACGAGGCCGAGCAGCACGACCGGCGGGCGGAGAAGGCCGCATACCTGCGTGAGAAGCTCGAAGAGCGGGCGAAGGCCGAGCGCGAGACCTGACGGGCGTCGGTCTACTCCGCACGGGACCCGGGTACTATCGCCGCCCATGGCGGAGGATCATCAGGAGCAGGCCGATCGCGCAGAGCGCGAGCTGGAGGGACTGGAGCGCGAGTCCCGTCAGCTCGGCGACCGGATCGGGGAAGCCCGGACGGACTGGGAGCGCAAGAAGGGCGACGACGCGGTGCCCGGCGCCGGCGGAGATCCCGAAGCTGCCGAGTCCGGCCTCCCGCCGGAGGCCGACGAGCCGACGGGCGGATAAACGAGGTCAGCCGCGGGCCGCGAGCGTCTGCTCGAGCCCGCCGGTCAGAGGCGTCCCAGCCTCCCAGGCCAGCTCACGGCGTGCGCGGCTTACGTCGAGCGCGCTGCGCTGCAGTTCGCCGAGACGCGCCGGGGCGTGCTCGGGCTCGAGTGGAGCGTCGGGTACCAGCGACTGGATCGCCTCGAGCAGTTCCAGGACGGAGGTCTCCGTCTGGGTGCCGACGTTGACCGATCCGCACGCGTCGGACGCGGCCGCCGCGAGGTTGGCGGCGACGACGTCTCCGACGTAGACGTAGTCGCGCGTCTGGTTCCCGTCTCCGTAGATCCTTGGAGCTCCCCCGCCGTGCTGTGCCAGCCCGCAGAAGATCGCGACCACCCCGGCCTCCCCGAGCGGATCCTGGCGGGGCCCGAAGACGTTGCCATAGCGCAGGCAGATGGTCGACAGCCCGTGGAGGCGCTGATAGAGGTGGCAGTAGCCCTCCGCGCAGAACTTGCTCTGCCCGTAGGGCGCCATGGGTCGGATGGGGGCGTCCTCCGGGGTCGGGACCGTGTCCGCGGCCCCGTAGATGGCGCCCCCGGTCGAGCTGAACACGAAGCGTCCGACACCCGCCCGCCGTGCCCCTTCGAGCAGGTTCGCCGTCCCTTGCACGTTGATCTGCGCGTCCAGCGCCGGGTCTTCGACGGATCGGCGGACGTCGATCTGGGCCGCCAGATGGAAGATCGCGTGGGGCCGCACCCGTTCGAGCTCCGTGGTGACCCCTTCGGCGTCACGGATGTCGAGGTCGTGCAGGCGAGCGCCCCTGGCGAGCGCCCCGGTGAGGTTCTCCGGTCGCCCCGTGGACAGATTGTCGAAGATCACGACTTCGACGCCAGAGTCCAGCAGCCCGTCGACGAGGTTCGAGCCGATGAACCCGGCCCCGCCCGTGACCACGGCGCGCCTCAACGCAGACCTTCGGGGCGCCGGCCTTGGAGGCCGAGTGAGGGCAGCACGACCCGTCCGGAGTCGTCGGTGATCCGGCCGATCCGGGCGGCGCCAGGGTGGTGGCGCTTGAGCAGCTCGACCGCCGCGTCCTCCTGATCCGCCGGCACGATGCACGCCAAGCCGCAGCCCATGTTGAAGACCTCCCACATCTCCGCGGGAGGCACGTCCCCGGCCCCGGCGATGAGCTCGAACACCGGCGGGACGGGCAACGGCGCGTCGAGCTCGTAGCCGAGGCCGTCGCCGTGCAGCCGCAGCAGGTTGAGCACGCCGCCACCCGTGATGTGCGCCAGGCCCCGGACCTCGATCGCGGAGCGCAGGAGCTCGAGGACCGCCCGGACGTAGATCACCGTCGGCTCGAGCAGCGCGTCGCCCACGCTCGACCCGCCGAGCTCGGCGGGCCGGTCGTCGAGCGCGAGGGCGGCGTCCGAGAGCAGCGCCCGGCGCGCCAGGGTGAAGCCGTTCGAGTGGATACCGCTCGACGGCAGGCCGATCACCGCGTCGCCCGGCACCCTCGAGCTTCCCGTGACGATCGCGTCCAGCCCGACCGTGCCGAAGCAGGTGCCCACGATGTCGAAGCCACGCGGCGACGGATGACCGCGGATGACCTCGGGCAGCACTGCGAGCTCCCCACCGGGAATCTCGACGCCCGCGGCCTCAGCGCCGGCCTTCAGCCCCACGCCGATCTGGCGGAGCATCTCGGGATCGGAGTGCTCGACCGCGAGGTAGTCGAGCACCGCGATGGGCGTCGCCCCGACGCAGATCACGTCGTTGACGTTCATGGCGACGCAGTCGACGCCGATCGTATCGAAGCGCCCTGTCTGCTCGGCCACGATCACCTTGGACCCGGCGGAATCCGTTCCCACGGCGATGCCCAGGTTGGGCGCCACCTCCAGGACCGCGGCGTAGTGGCCGCTCGAGAGCACGGAGCGCGACGGAGATCCCGTCTGGATGGCAGCCAGGACACTGACCAGGGCGGCGACCCCCCGATCGGCTTCAGCGGTGTCCACGCCGGCGGTGGCGTAGGCGTCGGTCATCTAGGGGCGGCCGATCCTGCCCACCGTGTCGGCGCTCCCGCCGACCTGCTGGGCCTGGGGGTCGCTCATCGTCAGCGAACCGTACCGCGCCGCCCACGCGCCGTGAGGATGACGCCGGCCGCGAAGCAGCGATAGGCGGCCCACCATGCCAGCGGCCGGTCTCGCTCCACGACGCCGATCAACCGGATGCAGGCGAGTGTGGACGCGAACGAAGCGAGGGCGCCCGCCGCGAGAGTCCCCGCGAGTGACATGGGAATCCCGCGTCGGGTGAGCCGCACACCCTTCAAGACGCTCGCACCGAGGATCACCGGAAGCGCCGAGTGGCGCGACAGCACGTTCGCGTCCGACCGGCGGAACCCGCGTGCCCGCCCCGCCGCCAGCGTTGCCCCGTTTCGCGACACCCCCGGCATCAGGGAGGCGGCCTGCGCGACGCCCAGCCACACGGCGTCCACCCATCCGGCCTCTTCGTGCCCGCGCCGCTGCTCGACCCGGTCGCACAGGACCAGCAGCGCAGATCCGAGCAGCAGTCCGGCGGCGATGGTCGACGGTGTGCCGAGCTTCTCCTCCACCACCCGCTCGAAGCGCAGCCCGGCCAACGCCGGCGGGAGAAAGGACCAGAACACGAGCCCGACCCGCCGTGGGTCGAGGCCGCCCACCGCCTCTCGGACCTCACCTCGCAGGCCGATCAGAAGGGCGGCCGCGGTCCCGGCGTGCAGTGCGACCTCGACCGATTTGCGGAGCTCGGGATCCGCGTCGGCGTAGGACCAGCCCAGCAGCCAGGGCAGAACGGCCACGTGCCCGGAGGAGGAGATCGGCAGCAGCTCGGCCGGGCCCTGCACGAGGCCCAGCAGGACGACTTCAGCGGGCCGGGGCATCCGCGGCCGTCTCGGCCGGGGGATGCGCCGATGGTCCACCGCGGTGGCGGCGGCGGCGCAGCAAGAGGTAGATCACGCCGACGATCACGAGCAACACGACGGCGTAGTCCACGTAGTGCAGTGAGTCCTTCCACGTCTCCCAGCGGTCGCCGACCTCCCGGCCGATAAGGGTCAGCATGAGGATCCAGGGAACGCAGCCGAGGGTGGTGAGGAACGTGAAGCGCCAGAACGGCATGCGGGCGACGCCCGCGGGCAGCGAGATGAACGTCCGGATGATCGGGAGCATCCGCGTGAAGAACACGGTGGCGGAGCCGTACCTGGCGAACCAGTCGTCGGCCTGCTTGAGGTGCGAGGGCTTGAGATGGATCTTCCGTCCGTGCTTCTCCAGGATGTCCACCCGTCCGTAGTAGCCGACCGCGTAGGCGATCCACGAGCCCACCACGTTGGCGAGGGTCCCGACCGCGACCACCGCGAAGAGCGAGTACTCACCTCGGGAGACGTTGAACCCCGCGAACAGGAAGGTCGCCTCGGATGGCACGGGTATGCAGGCGCTTTCGAGCACCATGAGCACGAAGATGCCGGGCAACCCGAGCGCGTCGATGACGTCGACGGCGACCTGAACGATGGGGTCGGTGATGGCGGCCAGAAGGAGCACTCGGAGTACGAGGGTAACCTCCCCGCCGCCATGAGCGTTCCGCTTTTCGATACTTCCGGGCCCCAGGCGCCGCTGCGCGACGAGCTGCGGGCTCGCATCGAGGCGGTGCTCGACCGGGGCGTCTACATCCTCGGACCGGAGGTCGCGAAATTTGAGACGGAGTGGGCCGAGTACCTCGGCGCCCGGCACGCGATCGGGGTCGCGAACGGGACCGAGGCGCTGACCATCGCGCTGAGGGCGCTCGGCGTCGGACCGGGCGACGACGTCGTGGTTCCGTCCTTCACCTTCTACGCCTCGGCGGAAGCGATCCCGCCCACTGGGGCGCGCCCCGTCTTCTGCGACGTCGACCCCGAGACGTTCTGCGTCACCCCCGACACCGTGCGGGAGGCGATGACGCCGAACACCAAGGCGGTGATCGCCGTCCATCTCTTCGGCAACGTTGCGCCTGTGAGGGAGATCGAGGCGCTGGTCGGGGTCCCGGTCGTCGAGGATGCAGCCCAGGCGGCGGGCTCACGCGCTTCCGACGGCTCGCGGCCGGGTGCGATGGGCACCGTCGCCACCTTTTCGTTCTTCCCGTCCAAGAACCTCGGTGCCTTCGGTGACGGCGGGGCGATCGTGTCCAACGACGCGGAGATCGCCGATCGGGTCAGGTCGCTGCGCTTCCATGGCTCGCGGGACAAGGTGAGCTTCGAGCAGGTGGGCTACAACTCCCGCCTGGACGAGATCCAGGCGGCGATCCTCCGGGTGCAGCTGCCTCACCTCGACCGCTGGGCGGAGGGACGCCGGGACGCCGGTGACCACTACGCCGCGGCCGGGCTCGGCGAGCTCGTCGAGCTCCCGGTGCCCGCCCCGGGTTCGGCCCCCGCGTGGCATCTGTACGTGATCCGCCACCCGCAGGCCGATCGCCTGGCGGATGTTCTGCGAGAGGCGGGAGTCGGGCAGAAGGCGTACTACCGCGTGCCGGCCCACCGCCAGCCCGCGATGCGCGAGTGGCCGCCCTCGGTCCCGTTGCCGGGAACGGAGGAGGCGGCGGCTACGCACCTCGCGATCCCCATGAACCCTCTCCTGAGTCCCGGGCAGGCTCAGGAAGTCGTGCGCGCCGTGCGCGATGCGGATCTGGGTTGACCTGACCAACTCCCCGCACGTGCTTGTCATGCGCCCGGTCATCCGGGCGCTGGAGGCTCGGGGAGCAGAGGTACGGGTGACGGCGCGGGACTTCGCGCAGACGCTGGGCCTGCTCGACCGCTTCGGGATCGCCCATGAGCCCATCGGCCGCCATCGCGGGAGCCGGCTGGCGGCCAAGGCGGCGGGCCTGCTCGGCCGCTCGGCCACACTGACGCGCTGGGCGCGCGGCAGGCGCTTCGATCTTGCGCTCGGCCACGGCTCCAACGACGTCACCGTGGCGGCGCGAGTGCTGGGCATCCCATCGTCGACCACGTTTGACTACGAGTGGGCGCGCGTCCAGCACACCGTGAACTGCCG
>JACCYI010000077.1 GCA_013696535.1 Solirubrobacterales bacterium | reverse complement strand
GCGCTGGTGGTCACCGAGGGCAACTACCTGCTCGTCGATTCCGGTCCGTGGGCGGGAGTACGCGCGCTGCTGGACGAGTCGTGGTACTGCGCGCTCGGTGATGAGACCCGGGTCGCCCGGCTGATAGCCAGGCACGTGGCCTACGGCAGGTCGCCCGAAGACGCGCAGGGACGCACGCTCGGAAGCGACGAGCGCAACGCCCGGCTTGTCGAGGCTCACCGCCACCGCGCCGACATCGTGGTCCGCCTCGATGCGAACGAGCCGTGAACGACCCAGGAGAAACGCTTGCAGTTAGCTGAGAATCGGGTAAGCTGGCTAGCAGTCCCGATATCGAGAGAAAGACATCCCGTGGCTCAGCAGACGCAGAAGCCCCCCACCGAGAAGCCGAACGACAGGGCTGAGGCCAAGCGGGTCGAAGAGGCCGCCAAGGCCGCCGAGGCCCGTAAGAGTGAGCAAGCGGCGCGCGTCAAGGCCGAGGAGATCCGGGTCGCCGCCGAGCGCGACGCCCAGAAGCTCAAGTCGGCCGCCGAGCGTGACGCGCAGAAGCTGAAGGCGGCTGCCGAGCGTGACGCGCAGGTCATCAAGACCTCCGCGGAGCAGGACGCCAAGAAGATCAAGGCGGCCGCTGAAGCCGAAGCCCGCACGACCCGGAAGGCCACTGAAGCCGAGGCCCGCAAGACCGAGATCGCCAACCGGGAAGCGCGTGAGACCGAGAAAGCCGCTCGCGACGAGGCGGAGCGAGTTCAGGAGGCCGCCACGCTCGCGGCGCAGCAGCGCACGGAGGACCCGCTGGCGATCTTCAGCTTCGCCCAGCAGCAGATCGAGGTGACAACCCAGCTGACTCGCGCGCTCTGGGCCCATAACCTCGAATTGGCCGCCGGGATGGTGCCCGTCTACATGAACGCCTACGAGCAGACCGTCACGGGCCTCAAGCCCTTCTCCCGACCGGCCGCCATGGTTCGCGAGACGGCGGAAGCCGGCGCCACCGTGGCGCGCGAGTTCCTCAACGTCTAGTGGCCTGAGTCAGACGTTCGCGGGCATCTGGCGACGCCGGACCGGCATACACGCCCCGGGACTCACCAGCCTGCACACGAATCTCCGACTCACGACACCAGCTGAGCGCCGGGCTGGGCCTCGGGCCGCAGCTCCATGGTCCCGAGGCCCGGTCCTGCTCGTACCCCGTCCGTGAACCGAACCTCCTTCGACGAACGCCGCACCGCCACCAACGTCCTCGTGATCGGCACGGGGGCGGCTGGTCTGCGCGCGGCGATCGAGCTCGCAGAGACCGGTGTGCAGGTCCTCTGCGTGGGAAAGCGCCGGCGTGACGACGCGCACACCGTTCTGGCGGCCGGTGGGATCAACGCGGCCCTTGGCACGATGGATCCCGATGATTCCTGGCAACAGCACGCGGCCGACACCCTCAAGGAGGCCTACGAGCTCGCCGATCCCGAGGTGGTCGAGATCCTCGCCCGCGAGGCGCCTGGCGCGATCGACGACCTGGTGTCGTACGGAGCGGAGTTCGCCCGCGAGGCGGACGGCCGACTCTCCCAGCGTTACTTCGGCGCCCATAAGTACCGGCGGACCTGCTTCGCCGGTGACTACACGGGGCGCGAGATGCAGCGAACGCTCGTGCGCCGGGTCACCGAGCTCGGGGTCGAGATGCGCGACGACGTCTACGTGACCCGGTTGCTGGTGCACGAGAGCCGGGTGTTCGGCGCATATGGCTTCGACGTCGACTCCGGGGTTCGTCAGGTGATCCTCGCCGATGCGGTGATCCTGGCTGCCGGAGGTCACACGCGGATCTGGCGACGGTCCTCTTCACGGCGTGACGAGAACACGGGTGACGCCATGCGGCTGGCCGCCGAGGCCGGCTGCCGCCTGCGTGACATGGAGCTCGTTCAGTTCCACCCGACCGGGATGATCTCGCCGGAGGACTCCGCGGGCACACTGGTCACCGAAGCGGTACGCGGTGAGGGCGGGATCCTGCGCAACGCCGACGGCGAGCGCTTCATGGAGCGCTACGACCCCGAGCGCATGGAGCTCTCCACCCGGGACGTCATCGCGCTGGCCAACTACACGGAGATCGCCGAGGGCAGGGGCACGCCGGCCGGAGGCGTCCTGCTCGACATCACCCACCTCGACCGCGAGCTCATCCTCGAGCGCCTGCCGCGGATGTACCGCCAATTCGTCGATGTCGCCATGCTCGACATCACCCAGACGCCGATGGAGGTCGCGCCGACCGCCCACTACTCCATGGGCGGCGTATGGGTGGACGCCGCGACCCACCGCACTGACGTCGAAGGCCTATACGCCGTCGGGGAGTGCGCCACGGGTGTGCACGGAGCCAACCGGCTCGGCGGCAACTCACTCGTAGAGTGCATCGTCTTCGGAAAGATCGTTGGAGCGCAGGCCGCTGAATGGTCGGCGTCGCTCGATGTCCAGGTGCGAGACCGGCATGCGATCGCCGATGCGGCCGCAGAAGCGGACGCGCTGCTCTCCCAGCGTGGCGGTGAGGACTTTCCACGCCCGCTGCAGCGGGCGATCCGCGACCTCATGAGCGAGTGCTGCGGGGTGGTGCGCTCGGAGACGGGCCTGGCCGACGGGTTGCGCCGGCTCGCGGAGGTGGAGCGGCGGGTGGAGTCGATGGAGGTGCGCCCCGACATCGCCGGCTTCGACGATCTGGTGCACGCCTTTGATCTGAAGGGGTCGCTGCTGGCCGCCCGGGCGACGCTCGAGTGCGCACGCGAGCGGCGCGAAACTCGTGGGGCCCACAATCGGGTCGACTTCCCCGAGCGGGATCCTGAGCTGGAGGTCAACCTGACCTGGCGCCCGGAAGCGGCCGTTGCACGAGAGCCCGTTGGCAAGCCATCGGAGGAAGTCGCGGCGCTGCTACGTGACGGCGCCGACGTGGAGATCGCCGGGCGACTGCTCGAGTAGTCGGGCGGCTACATTGCCATCCATGGGCGAGAACCACGATTTCGACCTGCTCGTCATCGGGTCGGGCCCGAGCGGACAGAAGGCCGCTGTCCAGGCGGCGAAGCTCGGGCGCAAGGTGGCCGTGATCGAGCGCAAGGAGCGCGTCGGCGGGGTCTCGATCCACACGGGCACGATCCCCTCGAAGACCTTGCGCGAGTCGGTCCTCGAGCTGCGCAAGCGACGTGCCATCGACGTCAGCACGAGCGTCTCGCCATCCGAGGAATGGGATTCCGTCGGCGCCGCCTACCTGCGCGACCGCGCGGCGCGCGTCGTGGCCGCCGAGACCGCCGTCGTGCGCGAGCAGCTGCGCCGCAACCGGATCGCCATGCTCTACGGGGAGGCCCGCTTCGCCGATCCGCACCGCGTCGAGG
>JACCYI010000075.1 GCA_013696535.1 Solirubrobacterales bacterium | reverse complement strand
CTCCCGACCGCCGGGACTGGCCGCCGGCTCCGAAGAGCCGGCGCGGGGCCCGGCTGAGCTTCCCGAAGGAGACTCGGGCCGAGTGGGCGATCCGCCGGACCACGAAGGCTAGTGCACACGGCCTAGGACGCCTCTGAAGTGGGCACTGGTGGCCCATGGAATATCGCCAGCTCGGCCGCTCAGGCCTCCGCGTCTCCGCGCTCTCCCTCGGCACGATGACCTTCGGAGGGCTCGACAAGTTCTCGAACGTCGGCACGACGGACGTCGACGGAGCCCGGCGGCAGATCGACATGTGCCTCGAGCACGGCGTCAACCTCGTCGACACGGCGAACGTCTACTCACAAGGCGTGTCGGAGGAGATCCTCGGCGAGGCCATCCAGGGTCGTCGTGACCAGTTGCTCCTGGCCACCAAGGCCCGCATGTCGATGGGCGAAGGGCCCAACGACGCCGGGCTTTCTCGTCACCACCTCATCGCCGAATGCGAGAACAGCCTCCGTCGGCTCAAGACGGAGCACATCGATCTCTATCAGGTGCATGAGTGGGACGGCCAGACACCGCTGGAGGAGACGCTCGAAGCGCTCGACACGCTGGTGCGCTCTGGCAAGGTCCGCTACGTCGGCTGCTCGAACTACGCGGGCTGGCAGATCATGAAGGCGCTCGGCACGTCGGAGCGTCACAACTACCAGCGCTTCGTCAGCCAGCAGATCTACTACTCCCTGCAGGCTCGCGACGCCGAGTACGAGCTCGTGCCGACGACGATTGATCAGGGTCTCGGGATCCTGGTCTGGAGCCCGCTCGCCGGTGGGTTGCTGTCGGGCAAGTACCGGCGTGACCAGCCTGGTCCGGAGGGGTCGCGCCAGCTCACGGACTGGAACGAGCCACCCGTCCGCGATCAGGAGGGGCTCTACGACATCGTCGAGGCCCTGGTCGAGATCGCCGAAGCGCGCGGGGCGTCGCCCGCCCAGGTGGCGCTCGCATGGCTGCTCGGCCGGCCCGGCGTGACCTCGCTGGTCATCGGCGCGCGGACCGACGAGCAGCTCGAGGACAACCTGGGAGCGGCCGAGGTCGAGCTCTCAGAAGCCGAGCTGGCGCGGCTGGACGACTTGAGCCGGCCGCCGCTCATCTATCCGCACTGGCATCAGGCCAAGACCGCGTCCGACCGCCTCGGGCCGGCGGATGTATCGCTCCTGGGCCCGCACGCGGGTTGAGAGACAGCCGCGTCAGCGTTTCGCGATCACCCGAGCTCCCGGGAAACGGAGGTCGAGCCCGTCGCCGGCCACGCCAAGGTGACGGCCCCCCATACCGAGGCCGGCCAACGGGCTCGCGGGGGGCACCTCGAATTCGGCCAGGGCGGGGCTGCCCCGCAGGAGGCCCCTCCCCGCAGCGCGGACGGCACGAGCGGCGCGATCGCCGAACACGGGCGCGTAGAGCGGCAGGGGCAGCCCTTTCCCGCGATGACGGAACGACGCCTGCAGCAGCGTTTGCCCGTGTTGGTCCACGGTGACGTTTCGTGAAGCCCAGGTGAAGTCCGCAAGCTCCTTGGGCAGGCCCCAGATCTCGCGTCCTGCGCGGAGGGAGCGCAGCGAATCCACGTAGATGTGGGAGACGACGAACGCCAGGCGTCCGGCGGCGCGAGCCAGACCCGAGAAGACGATGAGCTCGTGGTAGGTCAGCGTCGCGTGCTCGTCATAGCGGGCGAGCAGAGCTCCGCCGAGCGTCCAGCCGCCCGCGGTGAGCAGCTGAACTCCCGCAGGACGGGGAAACCGTCGCGCGGCTCGATCGCGAACTCCGACGACGACGATCGCCGCCTCACCGCGCAGACGCCACGGGGGCGGGGGGTAGTCGCCGCAGTCGGCCATCGTGTCCGGCACCGTAGTGAGCGATTGACGACGCCGGTAGAGTGCTGAGGGTTGCTCTCGTGACTGCTTCATCCGTCGGCCTCGGCCGACGCCCCGATCTCGTCGCCGAGTTGCTTGCGCTCGGCGATCCGGAATACGCGCCGGCGCGCGTACTCGCCGCACATCGCGGGCGGTGGCTCGTGAGTGAGCCCGGAGACGCTCCGGCTCGGCTCGTCCCAGCGCGTGAGAGTCTGCGCGAGCGCGACGGCGGCCCACCCGTGACCGGGGACTGGGTCGCGCTCGACCCAAGCGGGGCGGTCGCGGCGGTGCTCGACCGGCGGGGCGCCGTCGTGCGTCGCGCTCCCGGCACACCGACGTCCGCCCAGGTGCTCGCGGCGAACGTCGAGCTGGCGCTCGTCGTCGAGCCGTTGCCCGACCCCAACCTGGCCCGCATCGAGCGTCTGATCGCGCTCGCCGTGGCTGGTGGGGTGCCGGCCGCGCTCGTGCTCACGAAGGCGGATCTGACCGACGAGGACGCCGACGGCATGGCCGCCGCGTTCGCTCGCAGTGCCGGCGTGGCCGACGGCGTGGCGGTCAGCGCCGTCGAGGGCGCCGGGCTGGCGATCCTGCGCACGATGCTCATGCCGGGCACCACCGCGGTGCTCC
>JACCYI010000067.1 GCA_013696535.1 Solirubrobacterales bacterium | reverse complement strand
GGCGGGGAGCGCGCGCGGCACGAGCACGCGCAGCCCCGCTGCGCCAGGCCGGCCGAGACCCGTTCCAGCTGCCGCCGGTTCTGAACACGCCGCCGAAAAGGACCGCAACGTCGATTCCCTCGCGCCGACGCGGCGCAGGCGCGCACGGTCGCGTCGGCGATTTCGCTAGCCGTGTCGATCAATGCACTAGGTCGGGTGTCTAAACCCGCGCGGATTGGCAGCGAAACGAGGATCTCCCGCGTCGATGGCCATGCCTGCCTTTCGCTCTCTGGCGCGAAGCCTGAGTCTTGGGGGCGCCATCCCGTTCCGATTGCCATGCAGAAGGTCGAGGGTTCGAGTCCCTTCATCAGCTCTTCACCGAAACGCTGGTCAGCGGTCGGGCCGGCGGATGCCGCGTTTCACGACCCTTCCCGAGACAAATGGACCCCAATTGGACCCTCAGAGCGTCCTCCGCAGCGATGATATCTGCCGCAAACACTCCTTTGCAGGTATTCGTGGCATCGGGGAGACAGGATTTGAACCTGCGGCCGCCCGGCCCCCAGCCGGGTGCGCTACCAGACTGCGCCACTCCCCGTGATTTCGCAAGCGGGCGACGGGAATCGAACCCGCCCTAAAAGCTTGGAAGGCTTTTGTGCAACCACAACACTTCGCCCGCAGCGAAAGACGATCATACCGCCGGGCGTCAGCGGGCCGCCACCTCCCGCAGCACCCGGCTGAGCATGTCCGTCCCCTCCTCGAGGCGCTTGACCGAGATCCGCTCACCGTTCCCGTGCATCGTGGTGAGCTCCGACCGTGACACGGGATAGGGATAGACGCCGTAGACGGGAATGCCGCGCTGACGCCAGGGGTATGCGTCCGTGCCCGCCTCGAAGAGCGCCGGCGTCGGCTTGGCGGTCGGCCATTCGGCTCCACCCTGGGTGATCAAGGAGCGGTAGAGGTCGGTGCCGGTCCGTGAGGGGCGCAGGCGGGCGCGTTCTTCGAAGCGCTTGAGCACACATCCTCGTCGGACTCGCCCTTCAGCGCGATCGGCGCGACGCGGACTTGAGCATCATCGATCACCCGACGCAGGTCGGCGATCGCGGGGCGTGGACCGGTGCCGGGCAGCAGACGGATGTTGACCGTCGCCTCGGTGGTGCCCGGCAGGACGTTCGATCGGAAGCCGCCTCCGACGATGGTCGGGACGAAGATCGTCCGGATCAGGCCGTTGAAGAGCTCGCCGTACTCGCCGCGGACGAGGGGCGGGCGGCCCGTCGACGCGCGGCCGGCCCTTTTGCCCGCAGATATGCGCGCACGTCGGTCGCACCCCTCCCGCGAAACGCGCTCGTCCAGGTGCGCAGGTACCGCCGGGCGGTTGGATCGAGTTCAGGCGGTGTCGTCTCGTACCGTCCGATGCGGGCCAGCGCGCGTGTGAGTCGATCGATGGCGCTGTCAGGCAACGGCCGAGATGAGTGAGTCGACGTGCCGCGAGTGCGCAGCGTCACCGAGAGGGAATTCTTGTCCACCGTGGTAATCCCCATCAGACGGGGCGTCCCGGCGCGATCCTCGAGCACCCAACCACCTTTGAGCGATATTCCGGCCTCGATCTTGGGCCAACGGTTCTCCGCAAGCCAGGACGTGCCGTAGTCGCCTCCCTCCTCGTCGGCTTCGGCGAGGAGGATCACGTCGCGGTTGAGCGTAGCCTTGGAGCGGGCGAGCCGCATGGCCGCGACCGTGAAGGCCGCCAGGCCGCCCTTGAAGTCCATGGAGCCGCGGCCGATGATGTCGCCCCCGCGCACCAGGCCGCCGAAGGGGTCGACGTTCCACAGCTCGCGCTCGACACCGACCACGTCCGCATGGCCCGCCAGCAGCAACGGCTTCTCCGTCGGGTTCGCGGCACGGAGCCGAGCGGTGAGGTGGGCCTTGCCCGGCGTAGGTGTCGGGAGCACCTCGACCTCGAACCCGAGCGGGGGCGAGGCGGGCGCGCAACAGCTCGGCCACCAGCGCTTCGTTGCCCGGCGGGTTGCTCGTGTTGATCTTGATGAGCTCCTGCAACAGGCCGACGACCTCGCCGTCCGGACCGGCGGTTCCGCTCGGCCCCTGCGCTCCAGCGCTTGTCAGTGCCGACGCCGAACGCCAGACCTGCGGCGACCGTGGCGGCGCACATAGTTCTCCGAACCCGCATGTCCGTTCCCCTCCCCTGGGTGTCGAACCGGGGATCTCGTCCGAGAGTCGTGCTGCGGCTTTGTACTAGCCTCCGTCACTCCCGGGGGAATGAGTTAATGGCCATGCGCGCGGTCTCCAAAACCGTGAATCTGGGTTCGAATCCCAGTTCCCCCGCTTCGATCCGAGCACGTTGCGGAGACACGGTCGGCCTTTCGGCAGCCGCCCACGGCGGCTGCGCGGCAGACGCGGCTCTCAATGCGGGCGGAGGGACTCGAACCCCCAAGCTCCAAGGAGCACCGGGACCTAAACCCGGCGCGTCTGCCAGTTCCGCCACGCCCGCAATCGCCGCCGGGCACGAGCGCACCCGTGCGGCAGGTCGAGATTGTATGGTCGCCCGGCCATGACCCAGGGCGATCGCGATCACGACGTCGTCATCGAGCACCCCAATCGCGAGAAGGCCGCGTCGCAGGCGACGAAGGCGATCGTCATCGGGCTGCTCCTGATCTCCGTCGTCCTGCTGATCTTGATCTCGATCGGCGGATGGGAGAAGACCGAGGGCGCCAGGTGGCTGCAGATCGTGTACGTCCTCCTCTACCTGATGATCGCCTTCTTCATCGCGAGGTGGAGTCGTGGCGTGCTGCCGGTCGCGTCGGCCCTGGCGATCATCCTGCTGATCTTCGCCGCTGTCGCGGCGCCGGGGTGGTACAGCCGCGACAAGCCGGGCTTCGCTTCGACGACCATCGCTCCCGAGTTCATCGGGTTGCTGTGCGTGGCTCTGATCCCCGTCCAGCTCCTGCTCATCGCCTTCGCCATGCGCGGATTCGGCCAAGCGTGGAACGTCGAAGTCGAACACCCCGCCGGCGAACACCGCAGCCCGCCATCCGGCGGCGCCATCGCAGCGGTATAGGGCACTCCATACGGCGGGTGGGACTCGAACCCACACGTCCTCGCGGACACCGGGACTTGAATCCGGGGCGTCTACCAATTCCGCCACCGCCGCTCGAGCACGCAAATGGTAGTGCGCGCCCAACAACAGGAGGACGGACCCCGCCGGCGAAACCACAGAGGGTGATCGCTCTGCTCTCGCTGGTTCCGGTGGGCCTCGGCCTGTTCCTGCTGGCCTTCGGAGTTCCCGAGCGCCGGCTACTCAGGCCGAACCCGCGTAACGCGGTGCTGGTCGGAGTGGTGGCCGTCCTCGTCGGGCCCGTCGCACTGCTGACCCTCGGGGTGGCCGGCTGGCTCACCG
>JACCYI010000052.1 GCA_013696535.1 Solirubrobacterales bacterium | reverse complement strand
CAACGGTCTCGTGGACATCTCAAATCAACTCGCGGGTAGGGGCGTGGCATGAGCGTTCTCGATCGCATCGTCGAATCCACCCGCGAGGAAGTCGAGCGCCGCCGGGAGGACCGCCCGATCGCACAGCTCGAGGCGGCGCTTCGCGAGCGCCCGGAGGGCCGGCCCTTCAACGAGGCGCTCATCCGGCCGGGGATCTCGCTCATCGCAGAGCACAAGCGGCGCTCACCGTCGGCCGGGGCGATCCGATCGGGAGCGAGCGTCACCGACGTCGTGCTCGCCTACGAGCGCGGCAACGCGGCGGCGCTCTCCGTCCTCACCGAGGGCCCGAACTTCGAAGGCTCGCTGGAGGATCTGCTCGAGGCGCGCGCGGTGACCGAGCTGCCGGTGCTGCGCAAGGACTTCATCGTCGACCCGTACCAGGTGTACGAGTCCGCGGCCGCGGGAGCGGACGCCATCCTGCTGATCGTCGCCGCCATGCATCCGGAGGACCTCTACGAGCTCTACCGCGAGGCCAAGGACCTCGATCTCGACGTGATGGTCGAGGTCCACGACGAGGAGGAGCTCGAGGTCGCGCTCGACGTGGACGCCGACGTCCTGGGAATCAACAACCGGGACCTGACGGACTTCTCCGTCGACTTGGAGCGCACCTACGCGCTGCTCGCTGACGTCCCGGCGGGCAAGACCGTCGTCTCGGAATCCGGCTTCAAGACACGAGAGCAGCTCGACGAGCTCGAGCGCGTCGGCGTGGACGCAGTGCTCGTGGGAGAGACCCTCATGCGCGCGGACGACGTCGAAGCCGCCTGCCGAGCGCTGACCTCCGGCACGCAGGATTAGCTGATTTAGGCTCGGTTCAGACCGTGCTGGCATACCTGGATCGATGAGGAAGTCGACGTTCGCACCCGTCCTGCTGGCTGCCTTCATGGGTGGCGGTGTCACGGCGGGCGCGCTCCTCGGAGCCGGCGTGATCGACACGGACACCACCACGATCGTCCAGCCCGCCCCGCTCGGGGTGGAGCGACCCGCGTCGGACTCCGGGGCCGGGGGGGCGATGACCGCCCGTGACATCTACCGTCGTGACGCTCCGGGCGTCGTCTTCATCCGCTCCCAGACCGTCGAGCGCGGGACGTCCCCGTTCGATCTCGGCGGCGGCTCGGCCCAGCCCCAGAGCGTGTCGACCGGCTCGGGCTTCGTCGTCGACGATGAGGGCTTCATCCTCACCAACGCCCACGTCGTGAGCGGCTCGACCGACCTCCGCGTGTCCTTCTCGGACAAGCGCACCCGCGAGGCGCGCATCGTGGGCAAGGACGAGAGCACTGACCTCGCGCTGCTCAAGGTGGACCCCGCCGGGCTGCAGCTCCGGCCGCTCGCCCTCGGAGATTCGAAGACCGTGCAGGTCGGCGATCCCACCGTTGCGATCGGCAACCCCTTCGGCCTCGACCGGACGCTCACCACCGGGGTGGTGTCCGCGCTGCAGCGCCGTATCTCGGCTCCCAACGGCTTCGGCATCGACAACGTCATCCAGACGGACGCGGCCATCAACCCCGGCAATTCGGGCGGTCCGCTCATCGATGCCGCCGGCCGCGTCATCGGCATCAACTCGCAGATCGCCACAGGTGGGGGCGCAGGGAGCGGAGGCAGCGTGGGGATCGGCTTCGCCGTGCCGGTGAATACGGCCAAGGAGGTCATCCCGCAGCTCAAAGCTGAAGGTCGTGTCCAGCGCGCCTACCTGGGCGTCACAGGAGTCGGGATCGACCAGTCGCTCGCGCCGCTCAACCTGTCGGCGAAGTCGGGCGTGCTCGTCCAGGAGGCGACTCAAGGCGGCCCCGCGGACGACGCCGGTATCCGGGGCGGCGACCCCAGCACCCAGACGACCGTCGACGGCAGCCAGGTGGCGGTCGGCGGCGACGTCATCACGAAGGTGGACGGCAAGCCGGTGGACTCGATGGACGATGTCGTGTCGGCCGTCGACGCCCGGCGCCCTGGCGCTCGCCTGAAGGTCGAGATCCTGCGCGACGGGAAGGCCCAGACCCTCGAGGTGACGCTCGAGAACCGTCCGGCGCGGGCCCCGAACGGCTAGCCGACGGCAGTGGCGACAGAGCGTGCCACACTCGAGCGGGCGAATCGCCGGCAACGTCCGGAGGCGGCCGGAAGCTCCGCCTACGATGGAGGAGTGACCCGGGCCAAGATATGTGGCATCACCCGCCTGCAGGACGCCGAGCTGGCCGTCGGTCTGGGTGCCTGGGCGCTTGGCTTCATCCTCTGGCCAGGTTCCGCCCGGGCCTGCCCGCCGGCCGTGGCGGCCCAGATCGCCGCCAGGTTCCGCCGCCGCGTCAGCACGGTGGGGGTATTCGTGAACGCCACGCTCGACGAGGTGGCCCAAGCGGCGGAGTCCATCGGGTTGAGCCATCTGCAGCTGCACGGGGAGGAGGGACCCGTTTTCTGCGCGGAAGCCGCCCGCCGCACCGGCTGCAAGGTGATCAAGGCGGTACAAGTGGCGTCAGGCGCCGATCTTCAAGGTCTCAGGATCTTCCGGGCCGTCGACTTCCACCTGCTCGATACGGGAAGGCCCGGCATGCGCGGCGGCACGGGGGAGACCTGGGATTGGGCGCTGGCCGCCCGGCGGCGCTCCGACGTGCCCACCATCCTCTCGGGTGGCCTGACCGCCGACAACGTCAAGGACGGCATCGCGGCCGTCTCGCCCTGGGCGGTGGACGTCGCCTCGGGCGTCGAGGTTCCCGGAGAGCCGGGAGTCAAGGATCCTGTCCGGTTGCGCGCGTTTCTGACGGCGGCGGAGGCCGCGGCGCCCGCCGCCGTAGGCTCTCCGGTATGAGCCTCGCGACGCCCACCGAAGGCCTGCAACACCGATTCGGCCGATACGGCGGCCAGTA
>JACCYI010000037.1 GCA_013696535.1 Solirubrobacterales bacterium | reverse complement strand
GATGGAGGACGTCGGCTATGTCTTGCACACTCATCTGCACATCGACCACGCCGGATACGACGACCAGTTCCCGATGTCCACGACCGTGGTCATCAACCGCAAGGAGCTCGAGTACTCGGCTTCGGGTCTGATGGGGGAGCAGTATCCGGCGCCGTACATCAAACACTTGATCGACCGCCTGCACGATGATTCTGGAGCGTTGCGCCTGCTCGATTTGGAGGTCGTCGAGTACGAGGAGATCATCCCCGGCGTCCGCTGCCAGGTGGCCGGCGGTCACACCGAGGGCTCGATGAACATCCTGGTCGACACGGACGAGGGCGTCGCTTGCATTTGTGGCGACGTGATTTACGACGTCGTCCACCAGCTCGTCTCGCCGCACCTGCAGCGGATGGAGCTCGACCCGGCGGTCACGGGCAACCACGGCGGGTCCAAGCGTGCCGAGAAGGCGGCCATCCGCAAGACGCTCAACGGCTCGCGCTTCGTGCTGCCGGCTCACGACCGCCCGGCGATCATCGAGCACGGTCGCGTGATCGGCCGGACCTTTGACCGCGTTCCGGGTCAGCTCATCTCCAACGAGGAGTGGCCGGGGAAGCTCACGCGGGAGAACCAGAAGGTGGAGTCGGCCTGAGCTACGTCGGCCGCGTGGCCGTGGTGACGGGGGGCTCCTCGGGCATCGGCCGCGCGGTCGCCGGCGAGCTGAGCCGACGCGGCGCCACCGTGGTGGTGACCTCGCGCGAGGAGCGCAGATCGGTGAGGGCCGCCGAAGCCATCGTGGCCGAGGGCGGCCGCGCGCTGGGCGTGGCCGTCGAGCTCACGGAGGCGGGCGCGGCCGAGATGCTCGTCGAGCGGGTCGAGAGCGAGTACGGCCGGTTGGACGTGTTGGTCAACAACGCCGGGGCCGGGCAGGTGGCCCCGTCGGAGACGGTCGCGCGCGAGGACTGGGGGAGGATCATCGACTTGAACCTGAGTGCGGCGTTTCACTGCGCCCAGGCTGCGGCGCGCGTGATGCTCGCCGCCGGGCACGGGGTGATCGTGAACGTCTCGTCGCTCACCGGCCACGTCGGACTGGCCCGCCGGGCGGCCTATAGCGCGGCCAAGCACGGAATCGAGGGGCTCACCAAGACCCTGGCGGCGGAATGGGGTCCACGCGGTGTCCGCGTCGTGTCGGTCGCGCCGGGCTATGTGGCGACTGAGCTGCTGGCCCGGACCATGGCGACGGGTGGCTTCTCGGCGGAAGACCTGGCCGGGCGGACGCCGCTCGGCCGCCTGGCCCAGCCTCAGGAGGTGGCCCGGGCGGTCGCCTTTCTGGCATCAGACGATGCGTCCTACGTCACAGGCTCGAGCCTGCTGGTGGACGGTGGTTGGGTGGCTGACGGAGGATGGGAGCGATCATGAGCGCGACGTCCGAAGTCAACGCCGCCGCCCCGGCGAGCGTCCTGGCCCCCGACGGCACCCTCGCGGAGGGATACGCCCCGACGCTCGACGACGACGCGCTGCTCTCGGCGTGGCGGGCGATGCTGCTGTCGCGTGCCTTTGACGAGCGCGCCTTCTCACTGCAGCGGCAGGGCCGCCTGGGCACCTTCTCGACGGTCAACGGCGAGGAAGCCGCGGTCATCGGGACGGCGTGGGCCCTGGATCCGGCGCGTGACTGGGTCGTGCCGCAGTACCGGGAGCTTCCCGCGATGCTGCGCCAGGGCTTCACGCTGAAGAAGGCCCTGCAGTACTCGACCGGCGATCCCGCGGGCAATCACATGCCCGAGGGCGTCAACGTCCTGCCCTTCCAGATCTCGCTGGCGGCGCAGATCCCGCACGCCGTCGGCCTCGCCTGGGGTCTGCGCCACCAGGGCTCGGAAGGCGTGGTGGTCGTCTACTTCGGAGACGGCGCCTCTTCGGAAGGCGACGCGCACGAGGCCATGAACCTTGCCGGCGTGCGCCGAGCGCCGGTCATCTTCGTGCTCAAGAACAACGGCTGGGCGATCTCCACCCCGGTGAGCAAGCAGACCGCGGCCCAGAGCTTCGCCGCGCGAGCCGAGGGCTACGGCTTTCCGGGCGAGCTGGTGGACGGCAACGACCTCTTCGCCGTCTATGACGCCACGTGCCGGGCGGTGGCGCGAGCGCGGGCCGGCGATGGACCAACGCTCCTGGAGGTCCGCACGTACCGCATGGGCCCGCACAACACCTCCGACGACCATCTGCGCTACGTCGACCCTGCGGATCTCGAGGAGCGGCGGGCAGCCGACCCGATCGACCGGCTGAGGCGCTACCTGACCGCGCGCGAGCTCATCGACGAGACGTCCGAGGCCTCGCTCGGCGCCGAGATCAAGGTGGAGATCGAGGCGGCTGTCCAAGCTTCCGAGGGCGGGTCCCGGCCAGGGGCTGAGGCGCTGTTCGACCACGTCTACGCCGATCCGCCCGAGCGGCTGCTCCGCCAGCGCGCGGCGGCCACGAAAGAGCCGTGATCAGATGGCGGTCTTGAACATGATCGAGGCGATCCGCTCGTGCCTGGGAGCCGAGATGGAGCGCGACGAACGTGTGATGCTGCTCGGCCAGGACATCGGCGTCAACGGCGGCGTGTTCCGGGCTACCGAAGGCCTGCAGGAGCGCTTCGGTGCCGAGCGCGTGGTCGACATGCCACTGGCCGAGGCCGTGATCGTCGGCTCGGCGGTCGGCTTGGCCTGCAGCGGCCTGGTTCCGATCCCCGAGCTGCAGTTCCTGGGCTTCGGCAGCCAGGCCTTTCACCAGATCGAAGGCCAGGTGGCCAGGATGCGCTTCCGGTCGCAAGGCCGCTACGGCATGCCGATGGTCATTCGCGCGCCGTTCGGCGGCAACGTCCGCACGCCTGAGCTGCACTCGGATGCCCACGAGGCCAAGTACGCCAATTCCGCCGGGCTCAAGGTCGTGATGCCGGCCACGGCGCACGACGCCAAGGGCATGCTGGCTGCGGCGATCCGCGACCCCGACCCCGTCCTGTTCTGCGAGCCGCTTCGGGGGTACCGCCTGATCAAGGACGAGGTGCCCGGGGACGACTACACCGTGCCCCTCGGCAAGGCCCGGTGGGCGCGGAAGGGAGACGACCTGGTCATCGTCGCCTGGAGCGCAGCCGTGGTGATCGCCGAGCGGGCGGCGGAGCTCGCCCAGGCGGAGGGCTACTCGGTCGGCGTGCTCGACCTGCGCAGCCTCGTCCCGCTCGACACGGACGCGCTGCGAGAAGCCGTCGCGGGTTGCGGGCGAGCGCTCGTGGTGCACGAGGCGACTCTCACGGGCGGCTTCGGCGGCGAGATCGTCGCCACGATCCAGGAAGAGGCGTTCTGGTCGCTCCAAGCGCCGATCGGGCGGGTCGGGGCCTACGACACGCCGTACCCGATCGCTTCCGTCGAGGAGCTCTACGTCCCGTCCGTGGAGCGCGTGCTGGCCGGTGTACGCGCCGTGATGGAGTCGTAGTGGCGCCCATCCAGTTCCGCCTGCCGGACGTGGGCGAGGGCATCGACGCGGCGGACATCGTCGAGTGGCAGGTGGCCGAGGGCGATCACGTGCAGGAGGACCAGGAGCTCGTCGAGATCCAGACCGACAAGGCCATCGTTGTCATCCCCTGCCCGGCCACCGGAGTGGTCACGAAGCTCTGCGTGCCGGCCGGAGAGCGGCTGCCGGTCGGGGAGGTCCTGGCCCTGATCGAGCCGGATGCGCCCAGCGGTGATCAGCCCGCCTTCGCGGCGGCCCCTGTGGCTGACGCGCCGCCTGACATCCCGGCCGATGAGCCGCCTGGGCTTCGTGCCACGCTTCCCACCGCCGAACCGGCAGCGCCCATCGCTCACCGGCCGCTCGCCTCGCCCGCCACCCGGCGGCTGGCTCGCGAACTCGGGGTGGACCTGGCGGGGCTGTCCGGAACCGGGCCGCAAGGGCGCATTCTCGCCGAGGACGTCCGAAGCGCGGCCGCCGCGCCCGTCCTCGCTGCGGAGCCGGTCGATCGCGCGTCTGAGAGCCGCTCACCCGAGGTCGTGCCGTTGCGCGGCGTCCGGCGGGCGATCGCGCACACGCTCACACGGGCGTGGCAGGAGATCCCGCACATCACGGACTACCGCGAGGTCGACGCGACGAAGCTGCTGGAGGCGCGCCGGCTGCTCAAGCGCAACGCGCTGGACCGGGGCGACGAGGCGCTCGCGCGGGCGTTGACGCCGACGCCCCTCATCGTCAAGGCGGCAACACGTGCCCTGGCGGATCACCCGTACGTGAACGCTTCGATCGACATGCAGCGCGAGGAGATCGCGCTGCACACGGAGATCCACATCGGGATCGCCACGGCCGCAGGCGAGGGGCTCATGGTGCCCGTGGTGCACGGGGCCGACCGCAAGTCGATCGCCGAGCTCGCCCTCGAGATCGCCGGGCTCGCCGCCGCCGCCCGCGAGCGGCGGCTGCGACCGGAGCAGCTGGCCCGCGGCACGTTCACGGTCAACAACTACGGAGGGCTCGGCATCTGGCTGGGCACACCGATCATCCGCCCGCCCGAGGTGGCGAACCTCGGCGTGGGCGCCATCCGCGACCAGGTCGTCCCGGTGAACGGCGAACCCGCCGTTCGGCCGATCCTGGCGCTGGCGGTCTCGGGCGACCATCGCGTGCTGGACGGACATACCCTCGCCGCCTTCGTCACCCAGGTGGCCGGCCTGCTCCAGGAGCCGCTGCTCCTGCTCGAGGATCTGCGCTAGTGGGCGCCCGGGAGGCGGGCTGAGTCGTGGTCGTCGGCGAGCTCGCCGAATCGGTCGACCTGCTGGTTCTCGGCGGTGGACCGGGCGGCTACGTCGCCGCGATCCGGGCGGCGCAACTCGGCCGCAAGGTCACGCTCGTCGACCAGGCCGGCCCCGCCGGCCTCGGCGGCGTGTGCCTCCAGGTGGGGTGCATCCCGAGCAAGGCGCTCATCGAGCTCGCGAACGCAGCACATCGCATGAGCGAGATGGAGGAGATGGGGCTGTCGGCGGACGGCGTCACGGTCTCGCTCGAGCGTTTCCAGGCGTGGCGCGCGAGGCTGTGCCTCGATCTGGCTCGTGGCGTCGAGCAGCTGCTCGAGGACGGCGACGTCTCGATCGTGCACGGCCGCGCGCGCTTCAACAAGCCCGACCGCGTCGCGGTCCGCACGCCCGAGGATCGGGCGCTCTTCTTCGAGTTCGGGCAGGCGATCATCGCCACAGGCTCGCGGAGCGTCGAGCTACCCGGCCTGCCGTTCGACGGCGAGCGCGTGCTGGACTCCACGGGAGCGCTGGCGCTCGACGAGGTGCCCGCGAGCGTCGCCATCGTGGGCGCGGGCTACATCGGCCTCGAGCTCGGCACCGCCTTGGCGAAGCTGGGCGCTCGCGTCACGGTCGTGGAAGCCCTCGACGCGATCCTTCCGGCCGTCGACCCGTCGCTTGCCGCTCCCGTCCTGCGCCGTCTCAAGACGCTGGGCGTGCACGTGCGCCTCCGAGCGACGGCCGAGCGCCTCGAGGGCGGTGAGCTCGTGGTGCGTGATGCCCACGGCGACCAGCGCGTTCCCGCCGAGCGCGTGATCGTCGCGGTCGGTCGCATGCCCAACACGGACGATCTAGGGCTGGCGGCCGCGGGCATTCCGGTCGGCCCAGACGGGCTCATCCCGGTCGGTGAGGATATGAGCGCAACGCGTCGGATCGCTGCGATCGGGGACGTTGTCAGAGGCCCGGCCCTCGCCCACAAGGCCAGCGCAGAAGGCGTCGTCGCTGCAGAGGCGCTCAGTGGCCGGCCGTCCGCTTTCGAGCCCGCGGCCATCCCGGCGGTGATCTTCACCGATCCGGAGATCGCGACGGTCGGGCTTTCCGAAGGCGAGGCGCGCGAGGCCGGGATGGACGTTCGGGTGGCGTCCTTCCCCCTGTCGGCCTCCGGGCGGGCCGGCACGCTGGGCGAGCACGACGGCTTCACCCGCGTCGTCGCCGACGCGAGCACGGACCGCGTGGTGGGCGTGCACATCGTCGGCCCGCACGCGTCAGAACTCGCGGCCGGAGGCACGCTGGCCATCGAGCTGATGGCCTCGC
Organism: Solirubrobacterales bacterium; assembly: GCA_013696535.1. The sequence goes on along the minus strand of JACCYI010000037.1, from coordinate 5,560 downwards.
CCTACGATCTGACGGGAACCATCCACCCTCATCCCACGCTCAGCGAAGGCCTCCACGAGGCGGCTGAGCTCCTGCTCGGTCATCCCATCCACGTACGTACCCCGTCTCTGAACCGAATCCCGAAGGGACCCCTGCATGGCCACGTCTGAGGCTGCCGTCACCGCCGTCGATCCGCGCTCGGGCGAAGCACTCGGGAGCTACCCCGAGACGCCGGCCGGCGACCTACCGGCGCTCGTCGGTTCGGCTGTCGCCGCCTACGGCGACAGCCGGCTCGGTGATCCGGCCCGGCGTGCGGCAGCCCTCAGGGCAGTGGCAGCGGCGCTGCGGGCAGCCGGCGACGAGCTGCGGGAGTTGTGTCAAGCGGAGAGCGGCCTGCCGGCCGGGCGCGTGGCCGGGGAGCTCGAGCGCACCTGCGTCCAGCTCGAGCTCTTCGCGGATGTGACCGACGCGGGCGAGGAGCTCGTCATCATCGACCTGGCCGACGCCGACGCCAAGCCGGTCCCGCGGCCTGACCTGCGTCGCATGCTCGTCCCGATCGGGCCGGTCGCGGTCTTCGGCGCCTCGAACTTCCCGCTGGCCTTCGGTGTGGCCGGTGGTGATACTGCGGCCGCCCTGGCCTGCGGGTGCCCGGTGATCGCCAAGGGCCATCCCTCGCAGCCGGGCGTCAACGAGCTCGTCGGTCGGTGTGTCGCGCAGGCCGTCCGCGAGGCCGGCCTGCCGGTGGGTAGCTTCGCCACCGTCCAGGGTTCGGCGGTCGAGCTGGGCGAGGCGCTCGTGGACGCCGACGGTGTGGCCGCGGTCGGCTTCACCGGATCGACCCAGGCCGGCCGCGCTCTCTTCGACCGGGCGGCACGGCGCCCGCGTCCCATTCCGGTCTACGCCGAGATGGGAAGCGTCAACCCGGCGGTCCTGACCCGAGCGGCGCTCGCCACCCGGGCGGGCGAGATCCGCGAGGCGCTGCTGGCCGCCGTCACCTTCGCAGCCGGACAGCTGTGCACCAAGCCGGGAGTGGTGTTCGTACCCGCGGGCCCCGAGGGCGACGACTTCGTCACGGACCTCGTCGCTGCACTGGACGAGTCAGAAGCGGGGGTCATGCTCAACGAGCGGCTCCTTGACGGCTTCGTGACGAGTGTGGACGAGCTCGGCACTCGACCCGGGGTGGAGCTCTTGACCAGCCGCGGGCAGGCGGATGAGCCCGGGTTCCGGCACGCGCCTGCCGCGTTCGGAGTGGATGCCACCGCCCTGACCCTGCACCCCGAGCTCCGCGAGGAGTGCTTCGGGCCGGCCGTGATGCTCGCGCGCTTCGCGGGTGAGGCGGATCTGCTCGCCGCATTGACCGCCTTCGACGGGCAGCTCGCCGCCGCGGTGTTCGCTCAGGGCGATCAGGACGAGGCGCTGATCGGCGAGCTGACGACGCTGCTGACCGCCAGGGTCGGCCGGCTGGTCTTCGACGCCTTCCCGACCGGTGTGGCCGTGGCGTGGGCGATGCAGCACGGAGGCCCCTATCCGGCGACCACCACCCCGGACCACACGTCGGTCGGCATGACGTCCACCCGCCGGTTCATGCGGCCCGTCTGCTGGCAGAGCGCCCCCCAGTTCGCGCTGCCCCCAGCGCTCCGTGACGAGAACCCGGCCGGCATCTGGCGCCGGGTGAACGGGCGCTTGACCACTGAATCCCTTTCGAGCTAGTCAACCCCTATGCCCAGCCCTCTCAGACCCGCACAGCAGAGCGCCGCCACGGTGCTCCAATGGCTTGTCGAGGGTCGGCGGGTCGCGGCCGGCACGCTCGTCGGCATCGACGGATCGGCGCCCCTGGACGTCGGCGCCAGCATGTACGTCGATGGGGACGGGGTCGTCGAGGGCAGCGTGACGGGCGGCTGCGTGGAGAGTGCTGTGGCCCAGGAGGCGGCGGCGCTCCTCGAAGGGGACGGACAGCCGCGCCTGGTCACCTACGGCATCTCCGATGACCTCGCCGGGACGGTCGGGCTCATGTGCGGCGGGACCGTCCATATCTTCATCCATGAGCTCGGGCCGGAATCCCGGGACGCGGTGCGCCAGGGGCTCGAAGCCTTCGTGGACGGCCGGCCGAGCGCGGTCGCCACCCTTCTGGACGGCCCGCAGGCGGGCGGCAAGCTCTACGTGGACGCCTCGACTAAGGTCGGAAGCCTCGGTGGCCCACCACTCCTCGACGCCAACGTCGAGCGCGAGGCTCGCGGACTCGTCGCCCACGGGCGGACGGCGGTACGGCACTTCGGCACGGACGGTGCGACGATGGGCAACGACCTGCGCGTCTCGGTCACCGCGCACGCGGACGCGCCACGGATGCTGATCTTCGGGGCCATCGACTTCTCGGCCGCTCTGGCGACGATCGCCGGCGGAATGGGCTACGAGGTGACGATCGCGGATCCGCGCCGGGCGTTTCTCGCCTCCGCACGCTTCGCGGCGTCCGCGGCCACCGTGGCTGCCTGGCCGGAGGAGGTCGTCGAGGAGCTGGCTCCCGGGCCGCGGGACGCGGTGCTCGTCTTCACCCACGACTCAAAGCTCGACGTTCCGGCGCTGATGGCCGCGTTCAAGACCGAGGCGGGCTACATCGGCGCGCTCGGGAGCCGACAGACCTCCGGGGACCGCGAGCAGCGATTGCGTGAGGCCGGCGCTTCGGACGCAGACCTCGAGCGGCTCTACGCGCCCTCGGGCCTTGACATCGGTGCGGCGACGGTCGAGGAGACCGCTATCGCGGTGCTGGCGGAGATCACGGCACACCGGGCCGGTCGTCCCGGGGTCTCGCTGCGCGACTCGAGCGGACCGATCCGTCGTGAGCGGGCGGGCTCGGCATCGCTCGCGGCGCCCGTGGAGTGACGGCCCGGCTCAGAGCCCGGAAAGGAAGGACCCCATCCGCTCGATGGCCTCGGCCAGCTTCGATCGCGAGGCGGCGTAGGAGATGCGCAGGTGATCGGCGCCTTCTCCTCCGAAGGCCGATCCCGCGAGCAGGGCGACTCCGGCCTCCTCCAACAGCCGGGTGGCGAGAAGGTCGGCGTCGAGCGGCACCTCGGAGACGTTCGGAAACGCGTAGAACGCCCCCTCCGGCGTGCGGCACGTGACGCCGGGCAGGTCGTTGAGCCCCTCGACGACGAGATCGCGGCGGGCGCGGAACTCATCGAGCATCGTCCCGACGGCGTCCTGGGGACCCTTGAGGGCGGAGACGCCTGCGTGCTGGATGAAGGGCGGCACGCACGACGTCGAGTTCACGAAGAACCGGGTCAGCGGCTCGACCAGCCGATCCGGGACGCAGGCGTACCCGCAGCGCCAGCCCGTCATCGCGTAGGTCTTGGAGAGCCCGTCGAGCATCACGGTGCGGTCGAGCATCCCGGACGCGCTCGCGATCGACGCGAAGCTGCCTCCGTAGAGCAGCCGCGAATAGACCTCGTCGGAGAGCACCCAGGCGGAAGTCTCGGAGATCAACTCGGCCGCCGCGCGGAGGTCTGACGCCGGGACCACGCCCCCGGTCGGGTTCTGGGGCGAATTGAAGATGACCAGCTTCGTCTTGCCGGTCAGGCGGGCGCCGAGCTCTCCCACGTCGAAGGAGAAGTTCTGGCCCTCGTGCAGAGGAAGCGGCACCGGTGTCGCGCCGACCCACCGGATCGCCGACTCATAGATCGGGAAGCCCGGATCGGGATACACGACCTCGTCCCCGGGCTCGCACACGGCGAGGATCGTGAAGAATAGGAAGGGCTTGGCCCCGTTGCCCACGAGTACCCGCTCGAGGGGAACCTGGACGCCACGGGTGTGCGACAACTCGGCCGCGACGGCTGAGCGAAACTCGGGGATACCGGCACTCGGGCAGTAGTGGGTCTCGCCGGCTCGGACGGCGGCGAACGCGGCTTCGGAGATGTGGTCCGGCGTGGCGAAGTCGGGTTCGCCGATCTCGAGGTGGACGATGTCCCGGCCCTGGGCCTCGAGTTCCCGCGCCCGTGCGAGAACGGAGAAGGCGGACTCGGTGCCGAGGCGGTCCACGCCGGCGGCGAGGGTCGGGATAGGGGCACGCGGGTCGCTTAGGCGTCTCACCTGCACGGTGGACGTGTTGTATCCAATCCGCGACTGGAGGAGTTGTGAATGTGGTAGAGATGCAAGATGAGCGTGGCTGAGCGGGCGTACGTCTTCGCCAAGGAGCGTATTCTCGACGGGCGCTATACCGGCGGAGAGTTGATCAGCGAGGGGGATGTGGCCGCGGGCGTGGGCGTGAGCCGCACCCCCGTGCGTGAGGCGTTCCTGCGTCTCGAGACCGAAGGGCTCCTGCGCCTGTATCCGAAGCGCGGCGCGCTCGTAGTGCCCGTCTCGGCAGCCGAAGTGGAGAGCGTGATGGAGACGCGCCTGCTGGTCGAGCAGTTCGCGGTCGAGAAGGTCATCCGGTCCAAGACCGACCTCGGGTCACGCCCGCGCGAGGCCATCGCGAGGCAGGAGGACCTTGCCGCGTGCGACGACGAGCGCAACTTCGTCGAAACCGATCGCGAGTTTCACCGGATCTTCGTTGCAGCAGCGAGAAACCCCATCCTGCTGCAACTTCACGATTCCCTCCGCGATCGGCAGAGCCGGATGATGCTCGCCGCGCTGGCGCGGGACGCGGATCGCCTCCGGCAGGTCCTCGAAGAGCATCGCGCGCTCGTGGACGCAGTCGAGGCCGGTGACGCCGAGGCCGCCCGAAGCGTGCTCGAGATGCACCTCCACGTGACCCTGACGCTCCTTCGCAGTGCGTCGAAGCTCCTCGAGGCGAAGTGAAGTCACGGCCATCACATCCGTAGGTGCGATGCGCCGTTGACGTCGAGGACGGAGCCGCTGGCCATGCCGGCTTCGGGTGACGCGAGGAAGATGACCGCAGCGGCCACCTCGTCGGGGGTGGCAATACGCCCGAGTGGGCTCTCGGCACGGCGCTTCTCGCCCTTGTCGCCGGCAAGTGCCTCGGCGGCCATGTCGGTTTCGGTGAACCCGGGTGCGACTGAGGTGACCGCGATCCCGTGCGGCCCCAGCGCGCGCGCGAGGGATTGGCCGAACGCAACGATCCCGGCCTTGCTCGCGCCGTACGCCGGTTGACCGGGCTCGCCGCGGAACGCTCCGCGCGAGGAGACGTTCACGATGCGCCCACCCCCAGCGGCGACCATGTGCTGCACGGCGCACCAGGTCACGTTCGCGGCGCCCACGAGGTTGATCGCGAGCGTGTCGCGCCACGCTCGCTGCCATTCCTCGTAGGAGGTCCCGGTGATCGGATGTGGCTCGATGATTCCCGCGTTGTTCACGAGCACGTCCAGACCACCGAGCGCGCCGGCTGCCTCGTCCACCATCCGCCGCACCCCGTCGGGGTCGGCAAGGTCGGCTTGTACGAGTGCGTGGCCCTCGCCCACGAGCGACGCAGCGACCTCCCCCGCTTGCTCCTGACGGGCGCCGTAGTGCACCGCGACACGGTCGCCGGTCCGGGCGAAAGCCCGCGCCACCGCGGCGCCTATACCCCGAGAGGCGCCTGTCACCAGCACCGCCCGGCTGTGCTCGTCGACCTTCATGGGTCCACGCC
>JACCYI010000374.1 GCA_013696535.1 Solirubrobacterales bacterium | reverse complement strand
GCGGGCATGGTCGGCGGCGCGAACGCCCGGCCCGCTGCGCGCGTTCGCTGAGCGCACCGCCGGGTGCCCGCCAGCCGGACACGACCAAGTCACCCGATTCGGCTAGCCGGCGTTGCCCGGGTGTCGCGTTGCCTCCGTCTGCAGAGCAAGCCCTCCGTGTATTCCGAGCGCCGCGCGAAACTCCGCGCCGGCGCTGCGGATGTGTGCGGACATTGCGGTCGCCGCTCGCGCGCCATCGCGTTCCGCGATCGCATCGCAGACTTCACCGTGCGCCCGGTGGGAACCCAGTATCAGCATGCGGAACGGAAGCGCATCGGTCGGCGTGAACATCCTCTCGCGCGCATCCGCGATCGATTCGGCGAGCACTGGATTCCTCGCGGCCGCGGCGACGGCAAGGTGGAAGGCTGAGTCCGCGCGCCGGAAATCGGCGATTGACTCCGCGGCCTCGAGGTCGTGCAGCGAATCGCGCAGGATGTCGAGCTGCTCGTCATCGCGCCGCGACGCCGCGAGCCGCGCCGCCGCGGATTCGACGATCTCGCGAAACGCCATGATTGCGTCGAACTCGTGGATCCGTGCGATCAGCGAGCGCCGTAACTCGGCGCTGTCCTGCGGCCCGGAAGTGACGGTGGAGCCGCCGTGCGCGCCGCGGCGGGTCACGATGTAGCCGTTGGCGGCAAGCGCGCGCAGGGCTTCCCGGAGCGTCACACGCGACACACCCAAGGTGGCGGCCAGCGCGCGCTCGGTCGGCAGCTGCTCGCCCGGCGCGAAGGCGCCACGGTGTATGGCGCGGCGCAGGCGATCCGTGACGAGCGCCGATGCCGCTGGCACGTGAACGCGTTCGAGCTCGGTCACGAAGCAGCGGCCACCTCTCGCACGACCATGGGGATCGCGCGTACGTCGTCGTCGGTCGTTCGGTGATTGACGATGCATGCACGCAGGCACGGCGTCCCGTCGAACTCGGCTCCTGCGAGCATCAGCCGGCCGTCCGTGTTGACCGCGTGAACCAGAGCGGCGTTGTGCGCTATCGGATCGGCGCCGGGAGGAGGCCGGACCCGGAAGCACACCGCGGAGAGCGACGGAGGGGATAGAAGCTCGAACACCGGGTCCGTGTCGAGGAGGTCGGCGAGAAGGGCGGCCTGCTGCAGATTGCGCTCGATCGCGTCCCGGATCGCGTCCGCTCCGTGGACGGTGAAGGCGAGCCAGAGCTTGAGCGCACGAAGCGGGCGCGAGTACTCGAGCGTGCGGTCGACGGGATGGATCTCGTCCTCGTCGTGTGGCATATAGCTCTCCTGATGGGTGAACGCCTCCTGCAGGGCAGTGCGGCTTCGCATCAGTAGGACGCTGCAGGCCTTGGGGACGTAGAGCCACTTGTGGGCGTCGACGGTGGCCGAATCGACTCGATCGAGCCCGGCGAAGCGATACCCGGCGGTGACGGTCGCCGCCGCGGGCAGACCATAGGCGCCGTCCACGTGCATCCAGACGCCGCGCGCGCGGCAGACCTCGGCGAGGCCGGCCAGATCGTCCACCGTCCCGGTGAGGGTGGTCCCCGCGGTGGCGACCACGGCGACAGGCGCGATGCCCGCCTGCCGGTCGTCGTCGACAGCGGCGGCGCAGGCCGCGACGTCCATCCGGCGGTCGGCGTCCAAGCCGATGCGGCGGACGTTGTCCGCTCCGATGCCGAGCACCTCCGCCGCTCGCTGCACGGAGTAGTGCGCCTCGCTGGAGGTATAGAGCGCAAGCGGTCGCCCTGCGGCACCTTGGCGCCGGAAGCCCGGTACCGCCCGCTCGCGGGCGGCGGCGAGCGCGGTCAGGTTGGAGATCGCCCCGCCGGCGGCCATCACGCCGTCGTGCGCCCCGCCGAAGCCCACGAACTCATCGACCCAGCGCACGACCTGCGCCTCGAGCAGGTCCGCGCCTCCGGCCGTCACGGCGGCGTTGACGTCGTGCGAGGCCATGAGCGCGTCGCCGAGAACCCCGATCTCGAGTCCGGAGGAGCCGACGTAGGCGAAGAAACGCGGGCGCGATTGCGTGAGCGACACGTCGAGCACGTCGGCGGCGAGATCGAGTGCCGTCCGGGGATCTGAGGGGGAGAGCGGCAGCGGACGGGAGAGCAGGTCGCGGTGGAGCTGCGCAACGGCGGGCTGGGTCGGTCGCGGATGGTCGAAGTCCTCCCAGGCGCGCAACACCAGTCCGGCAGCGTGCTCGAGGACGCCGCGGCGGTCGGGCAGCGGAAGGGACGCGTCGGCCGGGTCGTGCGTCATACGAGCTTGGTCATCCCGGCGGCCAGGGCGGCGGCTGCGTGGCTGACGTCCGCGTCCTCGGCGACCACGGAGGGGTTCGAGCCTCCGAGCTCGAGCTGCAAAGCGGCCATGCGGGGCGCGGCGGCCGCCGCGATCGAGCGGCCGGCCGCCTGGCCGCCGGTGAGGCTGATCACGCGCACGCGAGGGTCCGCCACCAGGCGCCGCGCGGCGTCGGTGCCTCCGTGCACGATCTGCAGGGCGCCCGGGGGCAGATCCGCCGCCACCGCCGCCTCGGCGATCTGCCCCGCGGAGGATGGCGCGTGCGCGGACGGCTTGAGGATCGCCGGGCAGCCCGCGGCGAGCGCGTTGGCGACCTTCTCCACCGCCGTGGGCGCGGGGCGTTGAACGGCGTGAGCAAGAG
>JACCYI010000348.1 GCA_013696535.1 Solirubrobacterales bacterium | reverse complement strand
TGCGGATGAGCTGGGCCGACGCATTGCGGCGGCTTGGATTCGAGGTGCTGTTCGTCGAGGAGATCGATCTCGCCGGGTGCGTCGACGCGGCCGGCCTGCCAACACCCGCCGCCCTCTCGGCGAACGCCGCCGCCTTCGCGAAGGCGATGGAGGCCTTCGGCCTCGCGGACGACGCGGCGCTGATCGGTCGCGGCGGCGAGCCGGTCTGGGGGCTGTCGACGGAGGCGCTGCGCGAGCGGGCCGCCGGGTCCGAGCTCCTCGTGAACCTCGGGGGGCACCTGCGATGGGGTCCGCTGCTGGAGGCGGCGCGGTGCCGCTCCTACATCGACCTCGACCCCGGCTACACCCAGATCTGGCATGCGCAGGGGCATCCGCTCGGATTGAAGGACCACGACCTCCATTTCACGGTCGGACTCAACGTGGGCGACCCGGGCTGTGGCGTACCACCGGGCGGGATCGACTGGCGACCCATTCTCCAGCCTGTCGTGCTCGAGCGCTGGCCCGTCGAGGCGGGCGTGGACTTCGGCGGGTTCACCACGGTCGCCAGCTGGCGAGGGGGGTTCGGACCGGCCGAATGGGACGGGCGTACCTACGGCGTCAAGGCTCATGAGTTCCGCCGCTTCGCCGGCGTCCCCGCGGCCACCGGCCTGCGCTTCCAGGCGGCGCTCGACATCCATCCCGCCGACGAGGGGGATCGCCATAAGCTCATCGCCGGCGGATGGGAGCTCCTCGCCAGCGCCACCGTCGAGGAGCCCGAAGCCTTCGCGAGCTTCGTGAGGCGATCAGGTGCAGAGTTCTCGCCGGCCCAGGGGATCTACGTCGACACGCACAGCGGATGGTTCAGCGATCGCAGTGTCCGCTACCTGGCGTCGGGCCGGCCGGCTCTGGTTCAGGACACCGGCTTCGGCGAGCGGCTTCCGGTCGGGGAGGGGCTCGTCGCCTTTCGCACCTTCTCGGAGGCGGTCGAGGGGGCCCGGGCGATCGCCGAGCAGTACCCGCGACACCGCGCTGCAGCGCGTCGCCTCGCTGAAGGGCGCTTCGCGCCCGCGCCCGCGCTCGCACCGCTGCTCGCGGCCGCCGGAGTCACGCCGTGACCGCCGTTCTGTCCCCGGGTGAACGGCGGACGATCGTGCTCGGCGGGATGCTGGCGGGCGTTCCTGGCCAGGGCGGGGCAAGCTGGGCGGTCCTTCAGTATCTGTTGGGCCTGCGGCGGCTCGGGCACGACGTGCTCTTCCTCGAGCCGGTGATCGCCGGTCCGGCAGGTCTCGCGGGCTCACCGGCCGCCGCGTACTTCGACGCCCTCGCGGACGACTTCGGGCTCCGCGGATCGGCCGCGCTGCTGGACGCGACGAGCGGCGAGCCCTACGGACTCCCGCGGTCGGTGATTGCGCGGTTCTGCGCTCGCGCCGACCTGTTGCTCAACCTCTCGGGCGTGCTCGACGCCGGGGAGGTGCTGGAACCGATCGGGGTGCGGGCCTTCGTCGACCTGGACCCGGCCTTCACCCAGCTGTGGGCGGCCGTCGAGGGCATCGACATGGGTTTCGACCGCCACAATCGGTTCATCACCGTCGGCCGCTGCATCGGGTCGCCCGGCTGCGCCGTGCCGACGTGCGGCCGGGAGTGGATCACCACGCCCCAGCCCGTGGTACTCGAGCGGTGGCCCGTGGCGACGAGGACGAGATCGGACGGGCTCACGACCGTGGCGAACTGGCGGGCGTACGGCTCGATCGAGCACGGCGGGGTGCGCTACGGACAGAAGGTCCATTCTCTGCGGCCGCTGATGGAGCTGCCGAGCCGCCTGGGCGTGCCCCTCGAGCTTGCCCTGGGCATCCATCCCGCGGAGACGGCTGATCTGGGGGCGCTGGCGCAAGCGGGCTGGCGGCTGATCGATCCGGTCCTCGCCGCGGACACGCCCGACCGTTACCACGCCTACGTGCAGGGCTCATGGGCGGAGTTCGGACTGGCCAAGGAGGGCTACGTCGCAGCGCAATGCGGATGGTTCAGCGATCGCAGCGTCTGCTATCTCGCTTCGGGGCGACCCGTCATCGCCCAGGACACGGGCTTTGGCGCTCACCTGCCCGCCGGGGAGGGCCTCCTCGCCTTCCGCACGTCCGATGACGTCGTGGCGGCCGTGGAGGCGCTGCGCTCGAACTACGGGCGCCATCGACGAGCCGCGCGCGAGATCGCCGAAGCCGTCTTTGACTCCGATCGGGTGCTCGGAGACCTGCTCGCGTGCCTGTGAGCGATCGCGACCTGCGCGCTGTCCTCGCACAGATCCTGCGGCGACCGGTCAGCGAGCTCGCGCGACGTCCTTTCCCCTACTCGTCGAGCCACTGCATCGAGGAACTCGACGTTCTCGACGGGGAGGGCGGGCGGCTCGCCATGCTGTTCAAGGACCTGGGCGCCGTTACGCAGCGCTGGGCCAAGCCGCCGTTCGTCCGGGATCCGCTGCGCGAGATCGCCGCGTACGAGGTGATTCTCGCTCCTGGCGGTGTCGACGCTCCGGCATGCCTCGGCGCGCACGTCGACGAGCGTCAGGAGCGCGCGTGGCTGTTTCTCGAAAAGCTCGAAGGGCGACCGCTGTGGCAGATCGGGGAGCCCCAGGCATGGACGACCGCGGCTCGGTGGCTCGCCGATCTGCACGGCCGCGGCCTTCCGACAAGCGAGCCGCGCCTGCTGCGCTACGACGCCCGCTGGTTCGGCCGCTGGCTCGAGCGGGCGCTGGCCCGCACGCCACCCGGGGCGCTCGACACGCTGCGAGAAAACTACCGCCGCGTGGCCGAGCGGCTGTCAAGCTGGCCGACGACCTTCCTGCACGGCGAGTTCTATCCCTCAAACGTGCTGCTGCAACCTGAGGAAAGCGGGTTCCGCGTCCGCCCGCTGGACTGGGAGATGGCCGGCGTCGGCCCGGGACTGCTCGACCTGGCGGCGCTGATCTCCGGCCGGTGGACCGAGGAGGAGCGCCGGAGCTACGCTCGTGCCTACTTCGACGCCTCCCCTGACCGGCTGCGACGACGCGGGGAAGCCGACTTCCTGGACGCGCTGGCGCACTGCCGGCTGCACGTGGCGATCCAGTGGCTCGGGTGGTCGGCGGC
>JACCYI010000343.1 GCA_013696535.1 Solirubrobacterales bacterium | reverse complement strand
AGATCTCCGCGCTGGCGCTCCTGTTCGCCGCGCTGATCGCGATCCCGTTCGGGCTGTGGCTCGGCCATTTGGGCCGCGGTGAGTTCATCGCGAGCGCCACGGCGAACGTCGGGCGAGCCGTCCCCGCGCTGGGTGTCGCGGCGTTCCTGTTCGCCTACATCGGACCGTCGAAGAGCAACGTGGTCATCACCCTCGCGCTCCTGGCCATCCCCCCGCTGTTCACGAACACCTACATCGGCGTCCGCCAGGTCGACCCCGAGATCGTCGACGCCGCGCGCGGCATGGGGTTCAGCCCCATGAGCATCCTGCTGCGCCTCGAGCTGCCCTTGGCGTTGCCGCTGCTGTTCGGTGGCCTGCGGACTGCGGCCGTCTCCGTCGTGGCCACGGCGACGATCGCCCCGCTGGTCGGCGTCGACTCGCTCGGCACGCCCATCATCGCCCGCGGCGTCTACGGTCCGCCGGGGCAGATCGGCGCCGCGATCGCGGTCGCGGTCCTGGCCATCCTCTGCGAGATCGTCTTCGCGGGCCTGCAGCGAGCGGTCACCCCGAAGGGCCTGAAGCTCGCCGGCGACACGCGGCACAAGCGCCGCGGCATGATCTTGACACCAACCAGGAAGGTCCAAGCACCATGAGAACCCATGAGAGCGGGCGCCTTGTCCAGGCCGCCCTCGCAGCCATCACCGCCGCGGCCGCCTTCGGCGTGACCGCGTGCGGCTCCGACGACTCCGCGAGCTCGTCGAGCTCGGCCGAGAAGCCCGCGGCGACCTCCACGCCGGCGGCCGAGAGCGGAAAGATCACCGCCGACTCAGCCAACAAGGGCAAGTCGATCAAGCTCGGTTCCAAGAACTTCACCGAGTCGATCATCATCGCCGACATCTACGGACAAGCCCTTCAGAAGGCCGGCTTCACCGTGAAGTACGACCTCAACCTCGGCCTCGAGGACGTCGCCAACAAAGCGGTCGAGGACGGCGACATCGACGGCTACCCGGAGTACACGGGCACCGCGCTGACGGCACTGCTCGGTGTGGACCCCTCCGACGTCCCCAAAGACGAGGACGCGGCCTACCAAGAGGCCAAGAAGCTCTACAAGTCGAAGTTCGGCTTCACGGCGCTGCCGCAGACGCCGTTCACCGACTCCAACTCCCTCGGCATGACCAAGCAGAAGGCGGCAGAGCTCGGCAACCCGAAGACGATCTCCGACCTCAAGGGCAAGTCGCAGAACCTGACGATCGCGGCCTCCGCGGAGTGCTTCAAGCGCACGGACTGCGCGCTGGGCTTCCGGAAGGTCTACGGCCTGAAGTTCAAGAAGGAGATCAAGATCGACGTCGCCCAGCGCCACGAGGTGATCCTCAAGAAGAAGGCCGACCTGACGGTGCCCTTCACCACCGACGGGGCGATCGCGGCCAACAAGGAGGTCATCCTCAAGGACGACAAGCAGCTGTTTCCGCCCTACAACGTCACGTTCGTCCTCAGCCAGAAGGCCGCCGACAAGCTCGGCCCGGCCGGCCAGAAGGTCATCGAGACGGTCCAGAAGGGTCTCACCACGCCGGTCATGTCCGAGCTGAACTCCCGCGTCGATCTCGACAAGGAGAAGCCGGAGGACGTCGCCGCGGAGTACCTCAAGGACTACCTGTAGGCCGGTAGGAGCTGGCGGGAGGCCGCGTGCCGCCCGGGTCGATCCCGGCGGTACGCGGCGCCGGTCATCCGTCGATGGGGTCGCGCCCCGGGGGGGCTCCGACGTCCGCCGCGCGGCGGCAAGCGGTCTTGCGGCGCTCGCCGGCCGCCCGGATAAGTTGGGGCCCTCACCTATGCGAGCCGACTCCAGACCACGGCGACAGCCACTGCTCGTCGTGCTCGCGGGCCTGCTCGCCCTGGTCGCGGTGCTCGGCGTGGCGGTTCTCGCGCTGCGCTCGGCCTACGACGCACGGGTGCTGCCGGGAACGCGCGTAGCCGGTGTGGGGCTGGGCGGCGCCACAGCGGCCCAGGCCCGGCGGCGCCTCGCTCCTGTGGCTCGGCTGGACAC
>JACCYI010000300.1 GCA_013696535.1 Solirubrobacterales bacterium | reverse complement strand
ACGCTGTTGTGCTGCGGTCTGGCGATCGGGTTCTCCGCCGCCAACCACCCGCCCGGCCCCCGCGTCCGGCGACGAGTCGGCCTGGGCCTGGTCGGTCTGCTGCTTCTGGCTCCGGTCGTTGGGCTCGTCGTCCTCGCGTCCAAGGAGGGGGGGATCAGCGGCCAGCTCTCCGGCGCATGGAGGGGGGCCACCGATCCGCGAGCAGCCACACCGTCGAATGGCCCGGAGCGCTTGACCGCGGCTTCGTCGGTTCGGTCGCGCTATTGGCGGGAGGCGATCGACATCTGGCAGGCACATGAGGCGGTCGGCACCGGTGCGGGCTCGTTCCCGGTAGCGCGTACGCGCTACCGATCCGGTGCGCTGGAAGTTCGACAGGCGCACGGCTACGTGGTGGAGACACTCGCCGGCCTCGGCCTGGTCGGCTTCCTCGTCACGCTGGCCCTACTTGCAGTGTGGCTGGCCAGCGCCGCGCGGGCGACCGGCTTACGGCCCGCGGACCGTCGGGAGCCCATGGATGCCGAGCGGGTGGGGCTGCTCACCTTCGTCGCGGTCGTCGTGGTCTTCGGTGTCCACTCGCTCGTCGACTGGACGTGGCTCATCCCCGGCACTGCAGTGGTCGGGCTCCTGTGCGCGGCCTGGGTCGCAGGTCGTGGCCCGTTACGTGCGCGAGCCGACCGCGCGGGCACTCGAGCGGTGGTTGCCATGCGGCCGGGTCGCAGGCCGGTGCTGCGGTTCCTTGCCGCTCGGCCGGCACGCGGAGGCGCTCTTCGGCTGCTCGCCGCTGTCGCCGTGCTGGTTCTCGCGGTGGTGGCCTCGTGGGCGGCCTTCCAACCTCTGCGAGCGGTGCACGCCGGTGACGCCGCCTTCGAGCGGCTCGACGCCGGGGCGCCGCGAGCGGCGCTCGACATCGCCGGCATCGCGGTGCGACGCAACCCGCTCTCGGTCGAGCCCCTCTTCGACCTCGCCGCCATCCAGAGTGCGACGGGCGATGTCGCCGGCGCCACGCGGACCTACGAGCGCGCCGTCGAGCTCCAGCCCGCGAATGCAGAGACCTGGCGCCGGCTCGGGACGTACCGCGCGATCGACCTTCGCCAGCCGCGAACGGCAGTCGGGCCGCTGCGGGCGGCCTACTACCTCGATCCGAAGTCCGCTGAAGTCGAGGCGGCGTTCCTCCTCCTTCAGCGTCAGCTGGCGGCCACGCCGGCTCCCTAACGTTTCCGCGCACGAGCGACCAGAGTCCGGCGCAAGAGCGGGACTCCGCCCGTCGCCCTGACCCTCACGTCCGTCAACCCCCCCTCGCTCAAGGCCTTTGCCAGCGACGTCCGCGTGTAGAAGCGCAGGTGCTGCCCGAGCGGGTCGAAGTGGGAGTCGAACTTCAGGAGGGCCACCGCGGCGCCGTGGAGGCGGCCGTGGAACGGCGTGGTGATGAGCACACGCCCGCCGGGCGCCAGCACGCGGTGGACCTCGCCGACCAGCTGGGCGGTGTCGGCCACGTGCTCGATGACCTCAGAGCACCACACGAGCGCAATGGAGTCGTCTGCGAGCGGCAACTCCGCGTCCGGGGCCATCAGATGCAGCTCGGCGCGGGGCGCGTTGACGCGGGCACGGGAGAGGGCGGCTTCGGCGATCTCCACACCGACAGGCACGCTCCCTACCTCCTGGAGCGCGCGCAGGAAGCGGCCGGCGCCGCAGCCCAGGTCGAGCACCCGCTCGCCCGGCTTGGCCTCATCTAGGAGCCTCGCACGGCGGCGCTGCCAGGCCCACGGCTCCGGGTCGGGCAGGGCGGACTCCCAGACCTGCTCATACCAATCCCTCATGTGGTCGCCGTCGTACGCACGATTCGAGCAGGCTACGGCCCGCCGTCGTCACCGGCCTGCGACCATGCCGGGCCGTGGAACGCGTCTGTGTCTTTCTCGGGTCGAGCTCCGGCCGCGACCCCGCCTACGCGGAGGCGGCTCTCGGGGTCGCCCAGCTGATCGCCCGTCGAGGTCTGGGGCTGGTGTACGGCGGGGCCCGTATCGGGCTGATGGGCGTGGTGGCCGACGAGGCCGCCGCGCTGGGCGTGGAGGTCATCGGCGTCATCCCGCAGAGCCTCGTCGACCGCGAGGTGGCCAACGCGTCCCTCTCCGACCTGCGGGTGGTGGGCTCGATGCACGAGCGAAAGGCGGCGATGGCAGAGCTCGCGGACGGCTTCATCGCGCTGCCGGGTGGCCTCGGGACGCTCGAGGAGCTCTTCGAGATCCTCACGTGGAGCCAGCTGGGACTGCACTCCAAGCCCTGCGGGGCGCTCAACGTGCTCGGCTATTTCGACGGCCTGGGAGCCTTCCTCGACCGAGCGAGGGACGAGGGCTTCATGGCGCCCGGGCACCGCGACCTGCTTCTCATGGAATCACAGGCGGACGTTCTCCTCGAGCGCCTGGAAACCTGGAAGCCGCCACACGTCGAGAAGTGGCTCGACGATGCGAGCGAGACATGAGGCTCCGCCTCATCCGTCATGCCAGC
>JACCYI010000282.1 GCA_013696535.1 Solirubrobacterales bacterium | reverse complement strand
CTCCCGCCCAGCTCGCGCCGACGATCACGAACGCGAGAGCCGCGAGAGCCAGGGTCCGAACCCGCCCGACCGGGGGGACGTCGAGCGCGACCCACGCCATCACCGCGAGCGTCGGGAGCGCGATCATGGCCTGAAACAGCTTGACTTCGAACGCAAGGCCTGCGACGGCGCCCGCCGCCACCACCGCGCGAGCCCGCCGCTCGGGGCGAGTTCGCGCGATCAGCCAGGCAGCGAGCAGCAGCAGGCTGCCCATCACCGTGTCCATGGTGTCCGAACGGCTGGTGAGCACCGCGACCGGCATGACGGCGAGCGAGAGGGCCGCGGCGAGCCCGGCCCAGCGGCCGAAGCCCAGGCGGACGAGGTCGTAGAGCAACGGGACGGCGAGCGTGCCGGCGATCGCCTGGGGCAGCCTCAGGCTGGGCGAGGAAAAGCCGAACAACTTGGTGGAGGCGACTTGAAGCCAGAGATCGACCGGCGGCTTGTCGATCGACACCTGGCCGGCCGGCTCGAGCGCGCCGAAGAAGAAGTTGTGCCACGACAGGCCCATGGACCGCACCGCCGCGTCGTAATACGGCGTCGGGGCGACCCGGTCGAACCCGTAGAAGCGCAGGCCGGCGCCCAGCAGGCAGACCAGGACAAGGCCGCTCGCCATCGCCCGGGTGAGGGCGGCTCGCTAGAGCGCGGGCCGCGCCGAGATGGTGGTCGCCGACATTGGGTCGTTCAGCTCGCTGGGCGCGAGAGGCCGTGCAGCGCGGTGTGCATGGTCGCCAGCTCGCGGAACGCGCGCAGCACCACTCGCGGGTTGCCGCCCGTCTCCTCACCGGCGACGCGGGAGCGGTGATGCACGCCGACTTCGGCGAAGCGCGCGCCCTCGGCGCGGCAGCGGACCGCCAGCTCGGTGCTGATCATCGCGCCGCTGGTCTTGAGGTGGACGCGATCGAGGATGTCGCGGCGGATGAGCTTGAAGCCGCAGTCGACGTCGCGGACAGGAAGGTGGAACAACCCCCGGACCAGCCGGTTCCACGCCGCGGCCGCCGCGCGCCGGGCCAGGCTGTCCCGGCGCAGGATCCGATAGCCCCACAGCACGTCGGCCGTGCGGGTGAGCGGTACGAAGTCCTCGAGTTCGCGCAAGTCGAACTGGAGGTCGGCATCCGTCAGCAGCACCCAATCCATGCGAGCCGCTTCGATGCCGGAGCGCACCGCGTCGCCGTAGCCGCGATTACGCGCGTGAACGACGAGACGGACGCGAACGTCGGTCTCGACGAAGCGGCCGGCGATCCGCGCGGTGTCGTCCGTGCTGCCATCGTCGACCACGATGATCTCGTAGTCCTCGCTGGTCAGGGCAGCCGCAGATGCGGCGTTGCGGATCGCGTCGGCGACGTTGGCTTCCTCGTTGAAGCACGGCAGCACGATCGAGAGGCTTGGCAGCGTTTGCATCGCCGGGGTTCCGACGGACGGGTCAGAACCGGCGGGAATGGCGCTGTCGGGACAGATGGGCGCGAGCGGCGGCGGCAGAACCGGCGTGGCGCCAGTGATGGGGGAGTGGGTAGCGGTCATGTCGATGATCCTGCCCCCGGCCGGGTTCGACCGGGTTGACTGACTGTTGGCGTCCCGTTAGCGTGGCTAACCGGGAGGTCCGGGGGTTTTGGCCCGGCGACGGAGAGGGTGTCCGCTTAGGCGAGTGTCTCGGCAAGGCTGGAGGATCGAGATCCGGACGGGCTCGCCGCCCAGGGCGGTCTGCATGAAGGAGCGCACCTGGTAGCGCCGGCCCCCTACGGTCGCGGTGCCCCGGTCGGGCAGCTTGACGGCCAGCGCCGCGGGCAGCGAGGCACGCACATGCTTCGCGCCTCGGCCTCGAGCAACGACGTGAACCGGATAGTTGCGGTGCATGTAGCGGACGAACCCGATCACGTCTTGGATCGACACTTCTACGGTTCCGATCGTGCGGCCACTCGAATCGCGCAGAGCCTGCTTCGCCGGTGCGACGACGAACGGGACGCCGGCGTCGACCTCGATCCTGGAAAGGTGCAGGATGCGCAGCCGAGAGACGTGCTGGTGGTACCAGACGGAACGGAACCGGCCGCGTACGTAGGCGCGCAGGGCGCGCATGTCGCCCGCCCGCAGAGGGCGACTAACTCCAGGATCGCTTGCGATCTGTCAGCCAGCCCGCGGACCTTGCCGCCGCGGGTCTCCTCGGCGTACCGGGCTTTGGCGACGGTTGTCACCTGATCGATCGAGCCCGTCGAGCCCGCGAGTGGCTGCGTCCGGACCGCGGCGGCCGAGCCGCAGCCTGCGAGGGCGATCACCAAGATCGCCGCGACGGAGATTGGGCCCGGACTTCGCGTATTCCGTGTGCGTGAAGGAGTGGATCTCATAGGCCGATCGTTGCCGTCTGCTCGTTGGACCCGAGTCGATCCCGGTTGGTATTCGGTTGGCTTGGCGTCTGCGGAACGCGCCCGCACGGTCATAAGCAGCGCCCGTCTTCAGGACGCGTCGAGTCGGACGAGGATGCGCCCCGGCTTCAGTCCGGCGTCGGCCGTGACGTCGGTCGAGTGAGCGAGCGCCCATAAGGCGGCCGGCGCGCAGGAGGGCGCTCCCCGCTCAGGGCAACCCGTCTCGTCCAGTAGGAGGTGGCGCACCTGTCCGGTGCGCACTTTCGCCATGAGCTCGGATCGCGAGGTCAGCGGGCGCCCTCGCCAGCTGGTGAGCATTGAGCATCAAGACCGGTTGGGCGTCGCGGACGATAAGGGGTGCGGCGATGGTGGTCCTTGAGCTCGCGAGCTGGTAGCGCACACCGGATTGATGCGCGCTGAGGTACCGGCTGAGCAAGTCAACCTGCGCCGCGGGTATCGCTCCCAGCCTCTGGGAGTCCTCGGTGCCGGCTTGAATGAGTCTCACCGACGTCGTGAACGGCCAGATCAGCCGCGCGGCCGCCAGCACCGCGACGAGCCGAGACGTCCACTGCGGTGCCCATCCGCGACGACAGGCGAGGTCCGCGACCACGAGGACGAGCCCGATCCCGAGCGCCGCCGCCGGCGTGAACGCCTCGAGATAGCGCAGCCGCAAGCGCCCCTGGACGCTGAACAGCACGTAGCCCGAGAGCAGCCAGGCGCCGATGCCGGCGCCGAGCGCACGCCGCATGCGCTCCTCGGCGTCG
>JACCYI010000278.1 GCA_013696535.1 Solirubrobacterales bacterium | reverse complement strand
GAACAACGGCAACTGGCAGTGGGTCGCCTCCGTTGGGGTCGATCCCGCCCCTGCGTTCCAGCGCATGTTCAACCCGGTTCGCCAGCAGGAGCGCTTTGACCCCCAGGGCGAGTACGTCCGCCGGTGGGTACCCGAGCTGGCCGGCGTGCCCGACGCGAAGCTGGCAGAGCCGTGGACGATGACCGAGATCGACCAGCAGATGGCCGGCTGCGTGATCGGCGAGGACTATCCCGTCCCGATCGTCGACCACAAGCGCGAGCGTGAGGTCGCTCTCGAGCGCTATCGCGCGGTTCCGCGCCAGTAACCGATGGGGCACACGGCGCTCATTCTCGGCGACCAGCTATCGCACTCCAATCCCGCGCTCGAAGGCGCGGACCGGGTGCTGATGATCGAGTCGCGGGTGGCGCTCGATCGTCTCCGCTACCACCGCCAGCGCCGCCACCTCGTCCTGAGCTCAATGCGCCACTTCGCCGCCGAGCTGCTCGATCGCGGGGAATTGGAGGTCGTCGAGCGCCGCGACGTCGGAAGCATGGCGGACGTCCTGGGTGACTTCGACGATGTGGTGTGCGCCGAGCCGAACTCGTTGCACGCCCGCAAACCGCTCGAGCACCGTGGCGTGTCCTTCGTGCCTTCCCGCCAGTTCCTCACCGCTCCAGAGGACTTCGCGGCCTGGGCCGACGGCCGCCGCAAGCTCGTGATGGAGGACTTCTACCGGGAGCAGCGCCGCCGCTTCGGCCTGCTGCTCGACGAACGGGGCAAGCCCGAAGGCGGGCGCTGGAACCTCGACAAGGAGAACCGCACGCCGGCTCGCGACGGGCTCACCGCGCCGGTCCCGTGGCTTCCCGAGGAGGACGAGATCGACGCCGAGGTACGACGTGACCTTGACGCCATGGGCCTGGTCGAGGCGGGGCAAGACGGCCCGCGTCTGTGGCCCGCCACCGGCGCGGAGGCCAGGATCGCACTGGACGACTTCGTCGCCAACCGGCTCGCCGGCTTCGGGCCATGGCAGGACGCGATGGTGTCCGGCGAGCGCTGGCTCTATCACGCCCGCCTCTCCTCTTCGTTGAACCTCTGGCTGCTGGATCCGCTGGACGCCTGCATCGCGGTGCAAGACGCCTACCGCGCCGGAGGCGTTCCGCTGCAGTCCGCCGAGGGCTTCATCCGCCAGATCATCGGCTGGCGCGAGTACATCTGGGGCATGTACTGGCTGCGGGGGGAGGACTGGCGCTCCGACAACGCCCTGGGAGCGCAGCGCCCGTTGCCCGAGGCCTTCTGGACCGGCGAGACCGACGCCGAGTGCCTTCGCTCCACCCTGCGAGACGTCTCCGAGACCGCGTACGCCCACCACATCCAGCGCCTGATGGTCCTCGGCAACCTGATGCTGCTGCTGGGCGTGCGCCCGTGGGAGGCCGTCGAGTGGTTTCAGGCCTCCTTCATCGACGGCGCGGAGTGGGTCATGGCGCCCAACGCCGCCGGGATGGCCACGTTCGCCGACGGCGGCGCGATGATGACCAAGCCCTACGCGGGCGGCGGCAACTACATCGACAAGATGTCGACCTACTGCCGCGACTGCCGCTACGAGCCCCGCTCCTGCCCGGTCACCGCCCTCTACTGGGACTTCATGGCGCGCCACGCGGAGGACTTCTCCTCGAACCGCCGCATGCGACTGCCGCTGAACACGCTCGGGCGGATGGACCCGGCCCGGCTCGCCGCCCTTCGTCAACAGGCGGATTCCTGGGCCGCCGCCCTCTGCCAGGTGTCATAGTCGGCGCCCGCTCGTGGCCGATCCCTATCTCCAGCGCGCTCAGCCCTACGGGGTACCGCCGCTCGGGCTGACCGGGGAGCGCACGCTCCCCGACGTCCCGGACGAGAACTACTGGTTCAGGCGCCACCTCGTTATCTACGAGTGGATCGCCGAGCGCACGGCGGGCCGCCGGATCGTCGATCTCGCCTGCGGAGAGGGATACGGCGCGGCCGTCCTCGCGCGCACCGCGACGCGGGTGACCGGTGTGGACGCCAATCCGGAGGCCTTCCATCACGCCGGCCTGAAGTACACGCGCGAACCCGTCCTGCGCTTCGAGCGCGACATGGTGGAGACCTGGCGGGGCGAGGTGGACTGCGTCGTCTTCCTGCAGACGATCGAGCACGTCCATGATCCTGACGCGGTCCTGGAACACATCCGAGAGCTGATCGGACCGACCGGCGTGGCGTACGTCTCGACCCCCAACGTTCTCACCCTCGCCCCCGAGGGGGCGGAGAGGTCGGGCAATCCGTGGCACCTCAAGGAGTACCGCTCGGCGGAGTTCCGGGAGCTGTGCGAGCGCCGGTTCGGCTCGGTCGAGCTACTCGGATTGCGTCACGCGCGCAAGCTTCGCTGGCACCAGCTCGCGATCGAGCGAGCAGGCTGGGACCACGTCCACAAGGCGCTGCGGATCACCAGGCCGTTCTACGACCGGTTCACACCGAGCATCTCCTCTCGAGACTTCAGGCTCTCGCCCGATCGGCTCGACGCAGCGCTCGACTTCCTCGCCGTGCTCCGCCCATGAGCCGCCCGGGCTCGCTCGCGCTCGTCCTGCACACCCACATGCCCTACGTCGAGAGCTACGGGACGTGGCCGTTCGGCGAGGAATGGCTCTGGGAGGCGATCGCCACCTCTTACCTGCCACTGCTCGACGTGCTCGACGCCGCCCCGGGGCGAGTGACCCTCAGCGTCACCCCCGTCCTGGCCGACCAGCTGGAGGCTCCGGGTGCTCTCGCACGGTGCGAGGCCTTCCTCCGCGAGATCCGGCCCGAGTCGCACCGCCGCGACATCGCAAGCGCAACCGACCCGCGCATTGCCGCGGCGCTCGAGGCCTCCGCCGCGCAGTACGCCGCGGCGGCTGCGAACGTCGCCGGAGTCTTCGACCGGCTGATGACGCACGCGACCTGGACCTCGGCCGCCACGCATCCCATCCTTCCGCTGCTGGCCACGAGCAGCGGGGTGCGTCTCCAACTCGCCTCCGGGATCGCCGCCCATCGGACCCGCCGGCCGCGCGACGATTGGTCGGGCGGGCTCTGGCTCCCCGAGTGCGCCCACGTGCCCTGGCTCGATCCCCTGCTCGAGGAAGCAGGTGTGAGGCTGACCTGCGTCGAGCTCACCGACGTGTTCGGCGAGGGAGCGCCGGAGCAGCTCATTCCGCTGCGCTCGGGCGCTGGGCCGCTGCTCGTGCCCATCGATCGGGAGATCATCGACCTTGTCTGGGGCCTGGACGGCTACCCCTCGAGCGGGGCATACCGCGACTCGTATCACATGACGGAACACCGCCACCGCCCCTGGGCGGTCGATGGCACGCCCTACGACGGGCGGCGCGCCTCGAGACGCGCCCGGACGGACGCCGCCGACTTCGTCACTCGCGTCAAACACCGGGTCATGGGCGGCGGTCTGTGCGTCTGTGCGCTCGACACCGAGCTTCTGGGCCACTGGTGGCACGAAGGGGTGATCTGGCTCGAGGCCGTGCTCGAGCGGGCGGATGCGGCCGGCCTGCCGATCGTGGTCCTCGAAACCGCAGTCGACGGCCTCGAGGCTCGCCCGGCCCCGCCGCTGCCCGTGAGCACCTGGGGCACTCCCCGCGACCTGTCCACGTGGAGCGGACGCGGAGCGCGAGGCCTGGCGTGGCGCCAGAGGCGCGCGGAGCTCGAGCTGTCGCGGGAGGCCAGGCCCAGCGTGCGCGCCCTGCGCGAGCTCCTCGCCGCCCAGGCGTCGGACTGGGCATTCCTGCTCACGCGCGAGCTGGCCGGGGAGTACCCCGTCGAGCGTGTGGACGGCCACCTGGCGGGCCTGGCCGCGGCGCTCGCCGGCCCACGCGAGCCCGGGGTGGAACACCTGGCGCCCCACCTCGTCGCGGCGGCCTTCACCGGAGCATGAATGCATCACTCGTCCCGGCGTTCTATCCTCCCGCTTCGAAATTGAACTGATTGCCGAATTCCCACCGCCCAGGGCGGAGGGGATCGGGGGACCCAGTTGGACCGCGCAGTTGGCGGTCCAGGGGCGAATCGCCGCGCGTGAGCGGCGTAGCGCAGGTCTGCGCGAGCCCGTCAGCTAACCCCGTAGGCGCCGAGACCACAGGAGTTGCTCAAGTGCCCATAGCCGAACCGGCGGCCTTCGCGCCGTTGTTATCTGACTCGACCGCGGAGCTCTATGCCCGCCGTTCACTGCGCCGCTCCCTCAAGCGCCGCGTGCAAGCCAGCGGGGCACGGATCCGCCGTCGCCGCTCGCGCACGGCGGGTGTCGCCCTTGTGGGCGCGATGACGCTTGCAGGCGGCGTGGCCGCCGCGCAGGAGCAGGTCGGCGGAGCGAGCTCGCAGGCACGATCCGTCAGGACCGCTTCGACGACGCTTCGTCCTGGAAGCAGCGGTTCCGCCGTCACCGCGCTACAACGCAAGCTTCACGTCAAGGCCGACGGCGCCTACGGCCCGCGAACCCGGCGAGCCGTGCGGCGCCAGCAGCGCAAGCGGCACATGAAGGCGGACGGAATCGCACGGCCGTCCGTTCTGAGGGTGCTCGGCGTGGACATGCGCGCAGCGGCCTCCAATCCTCGGGTGCATCCGGTGCTTCAGCGGATCGCGAAGTGTGAGTCGGGCGGCAACCCGCGGGCAGTGTCGGGGAGCGGGCGCTACCGCGGCAAGTACCAGTTCTCCTTTTCGACCTGGCGGAACATGGGCGGGAAGGGGGACCCCGCGAAGGCTTCAGAGGCTCGGCAGGACAAGCTGGCTGCGAAGCTGTTCGCCGCCCATGGCAGGGCGCCCTGGCCGCACTGCGGGGCCCGGGCGTAGATCAGGGAGTCGGGCGCCGGAGGCGGATGGGACCGCGGACGTGCTCTGGGTCCACGACGATTCCGCGCTGGGTGATCTCGAGTTGGCCTCGCGCGACCATGTCGCGGGCGGCGTCGCGCACCGGCTGCATGAGCGGCCGGAAGCCGGCGTCGCCGCCGAGCGCCCGCGCGACTTCGGACGGGCAGATGGTCTTGCCCGGCCCGCGTGCATCGAGCAGACCGACGATGACCTGCTCGATCGCCACCGGCCCCGGGTTCATCGCCAGCGCAGCCGCCGCGGGGTCTCGCGCATCCGCAGCACCCGCGCCGGGACCCCGGCGCAGACCGCGTTGGCGGGGATGTCACCGGTCACCACGCTGGACGTGCCGATCACCGCGTTGTCGCCGACCGTGACCCCCCGCAGGAAGCAGGCGCCGTAGCCGATCCACACGTTGTGGCCGATGCGCACATCACGCTTGTAGATCCCCTGCGCACGGACGGGACGCTCGACTTCGACCACGCCGTGGTCGAAGTCGATCAGCATCGCCCGGTCCGCCACGATGCACTCCCGCCCGATGGACACGTGCTGGAACGAAGAGATCGTGCACTCCTGGCCCACCACGGACTTGGCGCCGATGATCACCTCGCCCTCGTGCGCGCGGATCTTGGTCCCGTGCCCGATCCAGCACCAGCGCCCCAGCCGCACCCGGGCCTCCGGCCCGATCTCGAACTTCACGTCCGGTGCGATGAAGCACAGTCCGTCGGTCTCGAGGCGCCCCCGCCAGCGGAGCTTGAGCCACGCCCAGTGAAGGGTCAGCCGTCCGTAGTCGAGGTTGAGCATCCCGTGCCGGCGCGCGAAGCGCAGGAAGGCGAACGGCCCGCCGTGCAACGGCGGAGGGTCGCTCCGCACGAGCGGCGGCAGCGTGACTTCGACGGGATCGGACAGCGACCGGACCACTCGTCCTGCGATCCTAGTGCGGCCGATGGCCGCCGCCTCCAAACCACCCCTCGCGGAGCGGCTGCTGGCCGGGGACAAGCGCGCGCTGGCCCGCGGGATCTCGCTCGTGGAGGACGACGATCCGGCGGGGTGGGCGCTGGTCCGCGAGATCTATCCGCACACCGGGCGGGCTTCGGTGGTCGGGTTCACGGGCCCTCCCGGCGCCGGCAAGTCAACGCTGATCAGCGCGCTGGTCAAGCTCTACCGTGCTCAGGATCGCGAGGTGGCCGTCCTCTCCATCGACCCGTCCTCGCCCTTCCGCGGAGGAGCGCTGCTGGGCGACCGCATCCGGCTGACCGAGCACTTCCTCGACCCAGGCGTGTTCATCCGCTCCATGGCAACCCGAGGAGCTCTCGGAGGTCTTGCGGAGGCGGCGCTCCAGACCGCGCTGCTCATGGACGCGGCGGGTAAGGACGACGTCCTGCTCGAGACGGTCGGTGTCGGCCAGGCAGAGGTCGACGTCATCGATCACGCGGACTCCGTCGTGCTCGTCCTCATCCCAGGTTCCGGGGATTCGATCCAGGCCCTCAAGGCCGGCGTGATGGAGATCCCCGACGTCATCGTCGTCAACAAGTCAGATCATCCGCTCACGGACACGATGGTGCGCGAGATCCGCGGCGTCCTCTCGCTTTCCCCGCAGGAGCCCGGCGCCTGGCGGGTGCCGATCGTCAAGACGGAGGCGTCGCGCGGAGAGGGCGTCCAAGACCTCGCTGACCGGCTCGCCGCCCACCGTGCCCACGTCGAGGAGCACGGGTTGCTCCACGAGCGTCGCCGGCGCAACCTGATGAACGAGGTGCTGGGCCTGGCCACCTTCCGGCTGCGCCGCGCGCTCGAGGAGGGGCTGCGCGAGGACCCCGAGATCGCCGGCCTGCTCGACGAGGTCGTCGCCCGGCGACTGGACCCGGCCAGCGCCGCCAGCGCGATCCTGGCGCGCGGGGCAGTCGAGGCCGGCGACGCCGCACGGCCCGACCAGCGGGCCGAGGCGAACTCCTAGTCCCGTCCGGCCGCGCTGCTCAGACAGGTCCGGCGAGCCCCGGCGGAGCCCGCCAGGTCCGCCACTCCCGCAGCACGAGGAGCCCAAGAG
>JACCYI010000249.1 GCA_013696535.1 Solirubrobacterales bacterium | reverse complement strand
GCTCCTGCGCGTGCGTCCAGGACACGGCTTCGGCGGGCAGGAACGCGACTCCCGGCCCGCCGATGGCAATGGGCACGGGCCCGACGACGAGACGCTCGAACCCTTCGTCGACGTGCATTCCTTCACGCCGGAGGATCTCGCCGGCCATGCGCGGACCGCCGGCTTCACGAACATCCGCGTGCACGGCGAGGAGCTCCTGGCCAACTGGTTCGGGTGGACGAACCGGACGCTCGAGTCCTCCGCGCGCGCCGAGGACATCCCCTGGCTATGGACCCAGTACGCCTACCGTGGCTACCTCGCGCTGCAGAAGGTTGACCGGCTGGTGCTCGAGCCCCGGCTGCCGCCCGCGATCTTCTACAACCTGATGCTCGCCGCCCGCAAGCCGGCCTGATGAGCACCCGGATCGGGCTCGTCGCGCTCGGCGACTCGATCACCGTCGGCGAGGGGAACATGGTCTGCGGCATCCCCTGCCGGTCATGGGCGCTGTGGCTCGCAGAGGCGCTGGACCTCCCCTTCACGTCGCGAGCCTTCAACGGGGCGACCACGGCCGACGTACGGGCTGCTCAGCTTCCCAGAGTCCGGGCGGATTACGACGTCGGCTGCCTGTACGCCGGGGTCACGACGCCCGGGGGCTGGACTTCGACCCGGCGGCGTTCGAGAGCGACTTACGCGAGATCGCCGCCCGTCTCACCGCGCACTGCGCGCGGATCGTGATGCTCACGCTGCCGCTCGACCTCGGCCGCCCGCCGGCCGGCGAGAAGGTCGCGGGCGCCAACGCGATCGTTCGTGCGGTGGCCACCGATACCGGAGCGACGGTCTGCGACCTCCATGACCTCGGCGGCTGGACCCTGATGCTTCCCGACGCCGTGCATCCGACGGCACTCGGGCAGCTCGAGATCGCCGACCGGGCGGCCGCGTCGCTGAGGGCGCCGAGGCGGCCATCGGAGTTCTCCGGCTCCCTTCCCCTCGGGCCCCGGGGCCAGGTGAGCTACGCGCGGACGCACGCGCGCCTGCTTGCTCGCGACCTGATCCGGCGGCGGATCGAGCGTCTGCGGACGTGAGCTGCGCTGACCATCTGGTCCCGCCGGCCGCGGTGCGCGCGCGGCCGCGCCTGACGCACACCCTCCGCGCACTCGCGGCGAGACGGTGCCCGAGGGTGATCCTGCTGGGACACCCTCGGCTCGGAAGAGGCGTCCGCCTGCAGGCGGCGCCGGGCGCTCGCATCGTCCTCGGTGAAGGCAGCCTGATCGGCGACGGCTGCCGTCTCTACGCCCGCGGAGGCGAACTGCGCGTCGGGGCGGGCGCGACGCTCGGCGAGCGCTGCACGGTCGTGGCCCACGCGGGTGTCGCCGTCGGAGAAGGAGCGGTGCTCGGCGCCGGGGCCATGGTGGTCGACTTCGCCCACGGCACGGACGAGGTGGAGCAGCCCATCCGGCTCCAGCCGATGGCGGCGTCGCCCGTCGTCATCGGCGCGAACGCGCGTGTCGGTCACGGGTCGAGCGTCCTGCGCGGTGTGACGATCGGCGATCGGGCGGTCGTCGGCGCCCATACGGTTGTCACCCTCGACGTCGCGGCGGACGCAGGGGCCGGCGGGCCTGTCTGACTCCTCCAGGCTCCCGAGCGCGCTACCCCCGCGTGTAGGGCACGCCGTCGGCGGCCGGGGGCGTTGAGCGGCCGATCACGCCGGCCACGGCGATGAGGGTCAGGACGTAGGGCAGGGCCTGGAACAGCGTGGCGGTGGACGGCGAGAAGACGGGAAGTCGCTGGGCGAGAGCGCTCGAGAAGCCGAACAGGAGCGCGGCGGCGAGCGCCCCGCCCGGCCGCCAGCGCCCGAAGATGACCGCCGCCAGGGCGATGTAGCCGCGACCCGCCGTCATGTTCTGGCTGAATGAGTGGACGAAGCCGATCGAGAGGAAGGCGCCGCCCATCGCGGCGAGCATCCCCGACGCCACCACCGCGAGGTAGCGGGCCCGGTAGACGGAGATGCCGACCGTCTCCGCCGCTCGGGGATTCTCGCCCACGGAGCGCAGGCGCAGCCCGAGCGCCGTGCGAAAGATCACGATCCAGACCACGAGCACACCGAGCAGGCTCAGCCAGACGAGGAGGTTGAGTCGCTCGAGCGAACCGCCGACCACGGGGATCCATCCGATGGGCAGGTTGAGGTCTGGAACCTCCGCGATTCCCCCAGGCGTGCCCTCGGCGCCGTAGACGTCGAGGAAGAGATAGCCCGTGAGGCCGAGGGCCAGGAGGTTGACCGCGACGCCTGAGACGATCTGGTCGGCGCGCAGCGAGACCGCGAACACCGCGTGGATCAGCGCGAGCATCCCTCCGGCGACCATCGCCACCGCCAGGCCGCCCACCCAGCTGCCCGTGACGTCGGCGCCCCAGATGCCGAAGAACGCCCCGACGAGCATCATGCCCTCCAGGCCGATGTTGACCACCCCTGAGCGTTCGGAGATCACGCCGCCGAGCGCCGCGAAGGTCAGCGGGGTCGCGAAGCGCAGCATCGCCGCCCCGAGCGCGGACCAGACGGCGACCCGCTCGAGGTTGGCTTCCCCTGAGAGAGTGGCCGCCACGGCTCCGGCGCCGCCCACCACGGCGGCCGCGACCGCTCCCCATCCGAGCCGGCGCTCGCCCTCGCGGATCGCCATGATGCCCGCAACCGCGCCGACGAGCGCGAGCGCCAGCGACGGGAGCGGTGTACGCAGGAGGAGCGGTGGAAGGGCGATGTAGAACGCCAGCAGCCCGAGCGCGATCCCGCCCCAGCCTGCCCACTGGGCGCCGCTCACCGAGCTCAGCCGGCGTGCGGCACGCGGCGTGGGTGAGGTCTTTGGCTCTTCCGGCGGAGCGACGCCGGTCCCGTGCGAGCTCACGCGGTCCGCTTCCGGGCCAACCGGAGCTTGCGTGCGCCGCCGAACAAGGCGGTCACGATGACCGGTGCGCTCACGAGCAGAACTACAAGTCCCTGGATGATCGTCGTCAGGTTCTGAGCCAGCTCGGGGTCGAAGATCGCAGGATCGAGATTGCGCACCGACGTGCCGTTGACGAGCCCACCGAAGAACAGGGCGCTGAACAGAATGCCCGTGGTGGTGTTGCGACCGAGCAGCGCGACGGCGATCCCCAGGAAGCCGACCCCCGAGGCGGGGATGTCGTTCGTGGCCACGGTGAACTGCCAGCCGAGGACGTCAAGCGACCCGGCGAGGCCTGCGAACAGGCCGCAGATCAGCATCACGCGGGTGTACGTGCGCCCGGAATCGATGCCCGCGTATTCCGCGACGTCGGGGTTGAAGCCCACCGCCCGCACCTCGTAGCCGGCAACGCTGCGGTTGAGCAGCACCCAGAAGAGCCCGAGCACAAAGAGCGCGACGAAGAGCCCGACGTGCAGGCCCTGCAGCTCGGCATCCCCCCAGAACACGGGCAGCCGCGCCGAGCCGAGGATCTCATCGGAGATGGGCACGCTCGCCTGCGTGTCGGAGTGCAGGGGGCCGCCGAGTTGGAACAGGTACACCCCGATCCAGATCGCGGTGTAGTTGAGCATGATGGTGGAGATGACCTCGTTCACGCCCAGGCGCGCCTTGAGGGCGCCCGCGATGCCTGCCCACAGACCTCCCGCCATGGCGGCGAGCGCCATGGCCAGCACCACGTGCAGGACAGCCGGCAGGCCGTCGAAGGACGAGCCGGCCCAGACCGCGGCGAAACTCCCGACCAGGTACTGGCCCTGGCCGCCGATGTTGAACATCCCGGCTCGGAACGCGTAGGCCACGGCGAGCCCGACCAGGATCAGCGGCGTGGTGAGGATGAGCGTCTGCTGCAGGTTCTGAGCGGCCAGGATCCGGTCATCTGCCGAGATCCAGGGAAACAGCCAGTTGAACCCCGTGCCGTCGAAGATCGCCCTGTAGGTCGAAAAGGGGTTCGCGCCTGTGATCGTGACCACGAGCCCGCCGGCGAAGAGCGCGATCGCCACCGTGGCGAGCGGGACGATCACCCCGCCGCCGCGGAGGTAGCTCGAGAGCCGGGAGGCGACCGTCACCGTGCCCGGGCCGGGCTGCGTCACCGGCCGCTTCCGGACGCCGCGCGCCCGCCCGACGTCATGGCCAGTCCTAGGCGCTCATCGGACGCGTCGGGCGCCAGCTCGGCGACGATCTCGCCTGACGCGATCACCAGGATCCGATCCGCGAGCGTGCGGATCTCGTCGAGCTCGAGTGAGACGAGCAGGACCGCCCGCCCCGCCTTGCGCTGATCGAGAAGGCGCTTGTGGACGAACTCGATCGCCCCGACGTCCAAGCCGCGGGTCGGCTGGGCGGCGACGAGGACCTGCGGCTCCTCGGAGACCTCCCGGGCGATCACGCATTTCTGTTGATTGCCGCCCGACAGCGCGGACGCCAGGGTGTCGCATCCGCCGCCGCGGACGTCGTACTCGGCGAGCAGGTCACGGGCCCGGGCGCGCATCCGGTCCGGCCACAGCAGGCCGAAGCGCGCGAACGGCCGGCGCCGGTATTCGCGCAGGGCGAGGTTCTCCGCGAGCGTGAAGTCGAGGATCAGCCCCCGCCGGTGCCGATCCTCGGCGATGTGCCCGATGCCGGCTCCCAGCTTGCCGCGGACCCCGAGGCCCGTGACGTCGCGACCCGCCACCCGGATGACACCCGAGCGGAGAGTCCGCAGCCCCGTGAGGCACTCCACGAGCTCACGCTGGCCGTTCTCGTCCACGCCGGCCAGGCCGACGATCTCGCCGGGACGGACTTCGAAGGAGACACCACGGACGGCCTCGAGGCCACGGTCGTCCTCCACCCACAGATCCTCGACCTCGAGCAACGGCGTGGCGTTGGCGGAATAGGGCGCGGACACCTCGCGCTCGACCTCGAAGAGCACGTCGCGGCCCACCATCAACCGCGCCAGGCTGGCTTCGGTGCTCTCCGACGTCTGGACCGTGGCGATCTTGCGCCCGCGCCGCAGCACGCTCACGCGATCGGCGATCGCGAGCACTTCGGAGAGCTTGTGGGTGATGAACACCACGCTCGTGTTCTGCGCAGTGAGCGCACGCAGGATCCGGAACAGCTCAGAGGTCTCCTGCGCAGTGAGCACCGCCGTCGGCTCGTCGAGCACCAGCACGCGAGCATCGCGATACAACGCCCGCAGGATCTCCACACGCTGCTGCTGGCCGACCGAGATGTCGGCGACCCTCGCCTCCGGGTCCACGGCGAGCCCGAAGCGCTCCGACAGCTCTCGGACGCGCGCCGATGCCGCCTTGAGGTCGAGCAGACCGCCGCGCCGCGGCTCGTCGGCCAGGACGATGTTCTCCGCCACCGTCATGACCGGGACGAGCATGAAGTGCTGATGCACCATGCCAATGCCGAGCTCGATCGCCCGGCGCGGCGAGTCGATGACCACCGGCTCGCCGTCGAGCAGGATCGTCCCCTCATCGGGCTTGTAGAGGCCGTAGAGAACGTTCATCAGCGTCGACTTGCCGGCTCCGTTCTCCCCAAGGAGCGCGTGGACCTCGCCCCGGCGAAGGTCGAGATCGACGCCGTCATTGGCAACGACGGCGCCGAACCGCTTGGTCATCGACCGCAGCTCGAGGGCCAGAGGCATCGCCCCGGTGACCACCATGAGCCCGGTGCGCCGGTGGCTACTTGACCTCGGCGGGGATGTCGGTCACTTCGCCCGAGGCGATCTGCTTCTTGACCTCCTCGACCTTGGGAAGGAGCTTCTCACCGTCGGCATTGACCTTTCCGAGGCCGACGCCGTCCGTCTTGGCGTCAAAGAGGGTGTCCTGACCGCCCTTGTAGGCATCTCCCTGGACTTCCGTGACGGTGGAGAGCACGGCCTTGTCGATGCGCTTGAGCGCCGACGTCAGCATCTGCTTGCCGAGGTAGCCTTGGTCGGAGTCCACCCCGATGGCCAGCACGCTCTTCTCCTTGGCGGCGTCCACGGCCCCGAGGCCGCACTGACCCGCCACCTGGAAGACGACCTGCGAGCCCTCCCCGATCTGGTTGAGGGCGAGTTCCTTGCACTTCGCCTGATCGACGAAGTCCTGCGAGTAACCGTTGAGCGTCTTGATTGCAGGGTTGGCCGCCTTCGCTCCCGCCTGATAGCCGGCGATGTAGCCGTCGACCGGCGGGATCTTCTGCCCGCCGACCGTCGAGATGACCTGCTCGCCGCCCTTGTCCTTGACGTAGAGCCCGGCCATATAGCCCGCGAGATAGCCCGCCTCGTTCTCCTTGAAGAGGAGACCCTGGACGTTCTTGGGCTTGCTCTTGAGACCTGCCGCCGAGAAGTCGATGATCGCGAACTTGGTATCGGGGAAGGACTTGGCCACCTTGTCGGTGGCTTCGGCCATCAGGAACCCGACGGCGAAGACGACGTCGTACTTCTGCCGTGCGAGGCTCGAGAGATTCGGGACGTAGTCGGCGTTGGACTTGGAGGTCACCGCGCGGATGTCGACGCCGAGCTGTGACTTCGCGTCCTTGAGGCCCTTGTAGGCCAGTGCGTTGAACGAGCGATCGTTCAGGCCGCCGATGTCCGTGACCATGGCGACCTTGAGCTTCTTCTTTGCCTCGGCGGGCTTAGAAGTCGAGCTCGTCCCCGCGTCGTCAGTTCCGCACGCCGCCAGCGTGGCCACGCTGCAGACGGCCGCCGCCATCGCCGGCAGGCGCGTCAGATATCGCTTCACGAATGATCCCCTCGAGTTCGCGGTTCTTGGTGACCGGGCGCGACCCAGGCGCTCGGCGGAGCCAATCTAGAGCTTGATGCGATCGTCGTCCTCCTCGACGGCGGCCAGCAGGCTGGATCTTAGGTCCTCCGGAACGAAGGCCGCTCCGATTGCCGTGCGGGTCAGTCCGCGAAGCTCGTCGTCGTCGAGCCCGAACGCGGTGGCCGCGACCGCATACTCACCGGCCAGCGAGGCGCCGAAGTAGGGCGGGTCATCCGAGCCCAGCGTCAAGCGCACGCCGGCCTCGTGCAATGCCAGGAACGGATGGCTCGCGTAGTCGGGGTAGACGCCCAGGACCACGTTCGACGTCGGGCAGCATTCGAGCACGATGCCCCGCTCGGCTAGCTCGGCCACGAGCGCCGGGTCCTCGACCGCGCGGACGCCGTGGCTCAGCCGGGTGACACCGAGCGCGAGGGCCCCGCGGACGCTTTCCGGGCCGGCCCACTCCCCGGCGTGGCAGCTCAAGCCGAGCCCCGCCTCGGCGACGATTGCGAAAGCCGGCGCGAAGTGACCCGGCGGGAAGCCGGCCTCGTCGCCTCCCATGTTGAAGCCCGTGACGTACGGATGGGGATGAGCGACGGTGCGTTCGGCGACTGCCACCGCGGCCTCCGGACCGAAGTTGCGCACGCAGGACATGAGGATCCGCGCCTCGATGCCTGAAGCGGCCCGTGCGTCGTCGATGCCCTGGGCGAGCGCGGCGACGTGGTCGGCATCGGAGACGCCGGCCGCCGCAGCGTGGTCAGGTGATGCGATCAGCTCGACGTAGATCGCGCCCTCGCGCGCACAGCCCACGAGATACTCGAAGACCACGTCGCGGAAGTCCTCCGGGGTGCGGAGGAGGCTCGCGGCGGCGTCGTAGGCCTGGAGGAAGTGCAGGAAGTCTCGCCAGTGGTAGCTGCCGTCGTCGCTGACGAGTCCAAGCGGGAGCGCCAGGCTGTTGCGGGCGGCGATCCGGCTCATCAGCTCAGGCGGCGCGGTGCCTTCGAGATGGACGTGGAGCTCAGCCTGCGCGATCACGCGAGCGATTCGAGCAGGTCGTCGAGCAACGTCGAGGCGCCGATCCGGAACGTCTCGGGGGTGGCCCAGGTGGGGCCGAGAAGTCCATCGGCGATGGCGAGGTATTCGGCGGCCTGAAGCGTCGTGCGCACGCCGCCCGAGACCTTGAAGCCGCCCGCGCCATGGTCGCGGATCGCCTCGAGCATGGGCAGCGCCGCTTCGGTCGTGGCGCCGGGCGAGCGCTTGCCCGTCGAGGTCTTGACGAAATCCGCGCCGGCCTGGAGCGCAGCTCGGGAGGCGGCCGCGATCACGGCCGGATCGCCGAGCGCGCCCGTCTCGAGGATCACCTTGAGCACGGGCGCCTCGGACCGCGCCGCCTCGATCACCATGAGCGCCGCGGCATGCTCGCCGTCCAGCCACGCCCGCCAGGGCAGGACGACGTCGATCTCGTCCGCCCCGGCTTCAACGGCGGCGGCGGACTCCGTGCGCGCCCGCTCCGGGTCGTTGTCGCCTTCGGGGAAGTTCGTCACCGCGGCGACCCGGATCGTCCCCGGGGCAAGCTGTGACCGAACCCGTGCCACCTTGGCGCCATAGACGCAGACCGCGGCCACCGGGCCGGCGGGCGTGAGCGCCTTGGCGCAGAGGGCGTCGAGGGCGGCGTCGTCCTCCTCCCCCGTGAGGCTGGTCAGGTCGACGAGGGCGATCGCCCGGCGGGCGGGGTCAGCCATCGCGCAGCCACCGTTCGATCAGCGGCCCGAGCGCGGCGGCTCCCCGCTCGCCGGCCTTCAAGGTCTGCTCGTGGCTGATCGGATCATGAGCGAGGCCCTCGGCGAGATTGGTGACGACGGACACCGCCGCCACCCGGAGCCCGGCGTGGCGGGCCACGATGACCTCCGGCACCGTCGACATTCCGACCAGGTCGGCACCCAGGGTGCGGAACGCGCGGATCTCAGCCGGGGTCTCGAAGCTCGGCCCGGGCGTCGCGAGGTACACCCCCTCGTGCAGTGGCGTGCCGACCGCGGTGGCCGCGGCGTGCAGCCCGGCGCGCAACTTGCGGTCATAGGCCTCGCCGAGCGCCGGAAAACGGGGGCCGAAGCGCTCGTCGTTCGGCCCCGTGAGCGGATTGAGCCCCAGGAGGTTGATGTGATCGGTGAGCGCAACCAGGCTGCCGGGACCGACCTCGGGCCGCAGCGAGCCGCTCGCGTTGGTCAGCAGCACGGTCCGGACCCCGAGGAGCGCCAGCGTGCGTATCGGGGTGGCGATCGCGTCCCGGCTCGCACCCTCGTAGACGTGCGAGCGCCCGCTGAGACAGGCGACGGCATGCCCGCCGAGCCTGCCCAGCAGGAGCTCCGAGGCATGTCCGGCGACGGTGGCGGTCCCGAAGCCCGGGAGCTCCGCGTACGGGATGCGGACCGCGTTCTCGATTGCGGCGGCCACCGGCGCGAGACCCGAACCGAGCACAAGACCGAATTCGGGCGTGAACCCGGCCGCGCGTCCCGTGACGAGCGCCGCGGCTGCGTGGGCGTGCTCCGTCACTCGCGCGCTCCCGACAGCGCGTCGGCGTAGGACCCTTCACGCAGGCGATCGTCTGAGATCTCCAGGACTTCTCGCAACCGGGCGACCCGCGCCCTCTCAGGGTCGAGGTTTGAGTCCGCAGGAGCCACCGCCTCGAGCTCGAGGAAGGTTCCGAGTCCGTCGACCTCGTCGAGGTGGATGCGCACCGCCTGCCACAGGAGCAGGCGACGACGCTTCTCCACCACCACGCGCACTCCGAGCGCCGCCTCCAGAGCGTCACGCAGCGGACGCGGCTCGGCGACGGGGGCGAGCCGGTACTCGGAGACCCTCACCTCCCGATCGTCGTCGGGACGCACGTACGCGACGAGGTGCGCCCCGCCGGGCTCCTCCTCGCGGAGCTTGAGCCGGCCGCGCGCAGCGGCGAAGTAGGTGTCGCGTTGCAGGAGCAGCCCCTGATCGCTCGCGCCGAGACCGAGCGCCAGGCCGAGCGTGCGCGCGGGCTGCGGATCGACCGCCTTGAGCTCGACGTTGCGGCGGGACGCCTCCATGCGCTCTCGAGGCTATACCGTGGCGCGGCCATGCAACCACCTCCTGGCGTGACTGTCGTCGACCATCCCCTGGTCGCCCGCCACCTCTCCGTACTGCGCGACCGGGCCACACCCTCCAACGTCTTCCGCGAGGCGCTCGCCGACGTGGCGACCTTCCTGGGCTACGAGGCGCTTCGCGACCTGCGGATCCGCGAGGAAGATGTGCAGACCCCCCTCGAAGTCGCCAAGGGCGTACGCCTGGTCGATGAGATACTCGTCATCGCCATCCTCCGGGCCGGGCTCGGGATGGTCGAGGGCTTTCTGCGCCTGGTACCTGAGGCGCGAGTCGGGCATCTCGGGATCTACCGGGACGAGGCGTCGGCCGAGCCCGTGGGGTACTACGAGTCCCTTCCCGTCCATGACCCCGAAGCCGAGGTCGTCCTCGTCGACCCGATGCTCGCCACGGGCGGCAGCGCCGTCCACGCGCTCGACCGGTTGCGGGAGGCGGGAGCCCGGCGCGTGCGCTTCGTGTGCCTGGTGGCGGCGCCCGAGGGCGTCGCGACGGTCCAGGCCGCGCATCCCGAGGTGCCCATCGTGTGCGCCACGCTGGATCGCGAGCTCGACGAGCGCTCCTACATCCGCCCCGGTCTCGGCGACGCGGGCGACCGGCTGTTCGGAACCTAACCCTCGGGCTTCGGCGAGAAGAGCTGGAAGATCATCCCCGCGCTCGAGGCTGGATCGGTGTAGGCGCTGAGGTTCGGGCCGGTGACCACAGGCTCGTCGTGCAGGAAGCGCACGCCCTGCTCGCCGAGTTCTGAGAGCGCCGCGGGCAGCGCCTCGACCCGGATCGCGATGTGCTCGAGCTTCGCGGCAGCGCCGCCGAGGGCGGCGGCAGCGGTGGCCGGGTCGTTGGGCTCGAAGACCTCGATCGTCACGGGACCGCACTTGTAGAACCTGGCCCGCACGTCGAGGGCGGGCACCTCGGCTTCGCGGTCGAGCTCGAGGCCGAGGGTCTCGGCGAGGAAGCGGCTCGCCTGGTCGAGGTCGGCGACCATCACGCCGACATGGTCGAGTCCGCGGATCTCAGGGGGCATCGGCGGAGCCTATCTATGCCGGACCGGGCGGTCGGTGCTCGAACGGGAGGCTGGTGAAGCTGACCTTCTCGGTCTTGATCACGTACGCCACCGTGTTGGGTCCGCGCATCGGGAACGGCTCGCCCGTGTAGCGCAGCGACAGCTGGTCCATGATCGCATCGGCCGCCTCCCCATTGCGGCGCTCGACTACGCGCCCGCGGATCCGTGCGGTGCGGTAGGGGTTGTCGTGATCGGTCACCGACAGTGCGACGCGCGGGTCGCGGTCGAGGTTGCGCGCCTTCTGAGCGCCCGCCTGGGTGAAGAAGACGACGCGCTCACCCTCGAGACCGGCCCAGACGGCGACCGACTGCGGCGATCCGTCGGGCATCAGCGTCGCGACGTGGACGTAATTGGCTTGCTCGAAGAGCTCGCGGACATCATCTGTGAAGTCGGCCATGGCGCCGATTGAACCACGTCCTCCCGCTCAGGCGGCGAGTGCCGACACGTCGAGATCCAGTGAGTCGCGAAACCCCCCACGGCCGGCTGGAGTGACGGTGAGCGCCCGGCCATGCGCCGCGCGGACGATCCACGCCCGCTCGAGCAGGGTCTCGAGGAGAGCGGCTCCGAGGCGGCCCGCGAGATGGTCCCGGCGCTCGGTCCAGTCAAGGCACGCGCGGGTGAGCGCTCGCCGGCTGGGAGCGAGCGCGTCGACGTCGACACCAAGGGCCCTGAGCGGCCGCGGATCGAGCAGGCCGAGCGTCGCGCGATCGAGCGTGCCGACGAAGCAGAGCTGATCGGTGACGGCGACTCCGAGGGCGCCCGCGAGGTGGTCGTAGCACGACCGTGCAGCGCGTTCGGCCGTGCTCTGCTGCGCGGCCCGAAGCGATCGGATCGGCAACGGGGACGCCACCGCGGCGAGCGCTTCGAGGGCGTGGGCGACGCGCTCGTCGGCGAGCCGGTGGTAGCGGTGACGCCCGCGGCGCTCGACTTCGATCAGTCCGGCGGCGCCGAGCCGGGAGAGGTGCGAGCTCGCCGTCGAGGGGGCGACCTTCCCGATCCGGGCCAGCTCGGTGGCAGGCAGGCTGCGGCCGCCGATCAGGGCGGACAACATCAGCGCCCGAGCGGGATCGCCGATGGCCGCCCCGATCGTCGCCAGGTCAGCGTCGCCGTCCATGGCCGGAGCGTACCTCTACGACGCTTCGGCCTACGTCGAAGCGTCAAGCGCCCGGAGCTCACACGATGGTGACCTACGCCGTTGTAGTGGCGGACCCGCACGATTCGACCGAGGCCGAAGCGTCCAGCCCGTACGTTGGAAGGCGATGAACACG
This sequence comes from Solirubrobacterales bacterium, assembly GCA_013696535.1. Next base: position 4,810 of record JACCYI010000249.1, on the reverse strand, counting down.
CAGACCGAATCCCACCCGATCACCGACGACCACGCCCCCGTCATGGCGGTGCGCCGCTCGGGCCTTGCCCCTCTGGCTGCCGCCCTGGTGACCGTCGTGGTGTGGGCGAGCGCGTTCGTCGGCATCCGCGCTGCCGGAGAGGACTTCACCGGCGGTGCCTTGTCACTCGGGCGCCTGCTCATCGGGAGTCTCGTGCTGGGGGCGTTCATACTCGCCCGACGCGAGCGCCTGCCCCCACGGCGCGACCTGCCCGGGCTCCTGATCTGCGGCGTGTTGTGGTTCGGGGTCTACAACGTGGCGCTCAACGAGGCCGAGCGACGGGTGGATGCCGGAACAGCCGCGATGCTCGTGAACGTCGGCCCGATCCTGATCGCCCTGCTCGCCGGACTGATCCTCCACGAGGGCTTCCCGCGCTCGCTGCTCGTGGGGTGCGCGGTCGCCTTCGCGGGTGTGGTCATCATCGGCGTGGCCACCTCGGAGAACGGCGTCACGGCGAGCTGGGGCACCGCTCTGTGCCTGCTGGCGGCGCTGACCTACGCCGGCGGCGTGGTGGCGCAGAAACCGCTTCTGACCCGGAGCTCGGCGCTGGCGGTGACCTGGTCGGCGTGTACGGTCGGAGTGGTCGCCTGTCTGCCGTTCGCGCCCACCCTGGTGCAGGAGTTGGGCGACGCGCGGACATCGACGGTGGCTTGGACGCTGTACCTCGGCGTCGGGCCGACGGCGCTCGCCTTCACCACCTGGGCCTACGCGCTGACCCGGACGACCGCCGGGCGCATGGGCGCCGTGACCTATCTGGTGCCGCCGCTGGCGATCGCCATGGGCTGGGCGGTGCTTGCAGAGACACCGCCGGCGGCGGCGTTCCTGGGCGGCGCTCTGTGCCTGGCGGGGGCGGCGCTCACCCGGCGCCGCTGACCCCGTCGGCGGTCCGGGCTACCGTGCTAGGCCGCGTGCGCCTCGCCGACCCGGTCCACAACGTCGAACTGCGGGCGAACGCCGCCGGCGACCCGATCGTCGTCCTGGGCTTTCCCTATCGCGCCGACGTCGTCGACACCGTGCGGGGCATCCCAGGCCGGCGCTTCGACTGGGACGCAAAGGAGTGGTGGGCGGCCGCCGACGACGCCACGGCGCCGTACGTCAAGGGCGTTCTCGAGCGCTACCCGGAGCTCTCAGCCTCGCTCGAAGTCGAGCGCTGGCTGGCGGACTCGTCGGCCGGATGGGTGGGCCGGGTCACCGCCGCCCGCTATGACGGCGCAGGCTGGTTCGTGGCCGAGACGATCGCCGGCGAGTTCGAGGATGCTCTCGCGAGCCGCGGCGTCGAACGCGGCAACCGGCTGTGGTTCCCGTTCGAGCGCGAGATCGCCGACGCGCTACTCGAGCTGCCGGGCGCCCGCCTGGACGGCCGCGCGGCGCGCTGCGCCACCCACGTCCAGGTCGACCTGCCCCCCCCACCGGCCACCCTGACGCTCGTGGCCGGCGTCGCCGAGCCGCGCCTCGGGCTCGACGTCAACTGGGACCCCTCGACCCTCGCAGCCTTCCGCCTCCTTCCCGGCGCCGAGGGCCACGGTCCGACCCTGCCCGTCGACGCCTTCCTCATCGAGCCGCTCGAGCGCTTCCTGGCCGAGCACGAGGTGCAGGTGAGCGCCAACGCGCGGCCGGAGCTCGAGATCATCCGAGCGGAGCACGACGAGGCCGTCGAAGCCATCCGCCGCTCCCGGGCGCGCAACGGCCCGTCGCTCGGCGAGATCGAGGACCGGCTCGGCGGGGAGCTACAGCCCTTCCAGCGAGGCGGTGTCGCCTACCTCCTCGAGGCCCGGCGTGCCTTCCTGGCCGACGAGCAGGGGCTCGGCAAGACGGTGCAGGCGCTCGCGGCCGTCGAATCCGACGAGGCGTACCCCGCGGTGGTCGTCTGCCCCGCCTCGCTCAAGCTCAACTGGCGGCGGGAGATCGAGAAGTGGCTGCCCCATCGCTCGGTGACGGTGCTCTCGGGCACCGCACGCGCCGACGTCAGCGCGGACATCGTGATCCTCAACTACGAGGTGGTCCACGGGCACCGCGAACGGCTGGCGCTCCGGCGCCCGGGCGCGCTCGTACTCGACGAAGCCCACTTCTGCAAGAATCCCCGCGCCAAGCGCACCCAGGCGACCCGTCGGCTCGCCGACTCCATGCCGCCGCAGGCGCTCAAGCTCGCCCTATCCGGGACCCCGGTCCTCAACCGGCCCGACGAGCTGATCTCGCAGTTGCGGATCATCGGCCGCCTCGCGGACTTCGGCTCGGGCGCACGCTTCTCGCGGCGCTTCAGCGGCATCGGAGCGGAGGAGCGGATCCACTGGCACCTGCGGCGATCGTGCTTCGTGCGCCGCCTGAAGTCCGAGGTCCTGCCCCAGCTCCCAGCCAAGCGGCAGGCCATCGTTCCCGTGGAGCTCGACAACGAGCAGGAGTACCGGCTCGCCGAGCGCGACGTGATCGCGTGGCTCCGCGAGCAGCCGCTCGACCTCTCAGAGCTCGACGCCAAGATCGCCGCCGCCCTGCGTGCCGAGCGCCTCGCGCAGCTCAACACCCTCAAGCGCCTCGCGGCGCGCGGCAAGCTCGAAGCTGCGCTCTCCTGGATCCACGCCTTCCTGGCGAGTGGTGAGCGGCTCGTGGTCTTCGCCCATCACGCGGAGATCCAGGAGAAGCTGGTCGAGCGCTTCGCGGGCGCCGCCCACATCCTCGGCCGCGACAACGTGACCGCCCGCGAAGCCGCGGTGCAGGCCTTCCAGGCCGACGACGGGCCGCAGCTGCTCGTTGGCTCCACCCGGGTGGCCTCCCAGGGGATCACGCTCACCCAGGCCTCGAACGTCGCCTTCCTCGAGCTCGAGTGGACGCCCGCGATCCACGACCAGGCCGAGGACCGCTGCCACCGCATAGGCCAGCATGACGCCGTCACCGCCTGGTATCTGCTCGCAGCCGGCACCATCGACGAGACGATGGCCGAGCTCATCGCCCGCAAACGCGGGATCGTCGGCGCCGTCACGGACGGGATCAAGGCCGAGGACGCGGGAGTGGTCGACGCCGTGGCTCGTGAGCTGAGAGCCCGCGAGCCGTTCCGTCGCCTCCGGCGCGTCGCCTAGGGCCGCGCCGGGACGCTGACGCCGATCGGGCAGCTCACGCCCGTTCCACCCAGTCCGCAGTAGCCGTTGGGCACCTTGGCCAGATACTGCTGGTGGTAGTCCTCGGCGTAGTAGAACTCCCCAGACGGACCGACCTCCGTGGTGATCTCGCCGAGTCCGGCGGCGGTGAGCTCGCGCTGAAAGGCGTCACGAGAGGCCTCGACCACAGCCCGCTGCGCCTCGCTCTGCCAGTAGACGGCCGAGCGGTACTGCGTGCCGGTGTCGTTGCCCTGGCGCATGCCCTGGGTCGGATCGTGGCCCTCCCAGAACAGCTTGAGCAGCCGCTCGTAGGAGATCGCCCTCGGGTCAAAGACGACGAGAACGGCTTCGGTATGGCCCGTCTTCGCCGAGCAGACCTCCTCGTAAGTGGGGTTCTGCGTTTCTCCACCGGCGTAGCCGACCGCCGTGGTCCACACCCCGGGCGTGCTCCAGAACACGCGCTCCGCGCCCCAGAAGCACCCCATCCCGATCACCAGCTGCTCGAAGCCCTCCGGGAACGGCGGCGTCAACGGATTACCGAGCACCTCATGGGAAGCCGGAACGCGGATCGCCTCGGCGCGACCGGGCAGTGCGCTCCCCGGCTCGGGCAACTGGGTCTTGTTTCGCGTGAAGAGCATGGATCGAGGATACCCCGAGGAGGTAATCGATCCCTTACGTCACGCGAGGCTCAGGAGACGTAGCGCCGGGCTCGCGAGTTGAGCTGCTGGTCCTCGAGCAACTGCCGGCCGACCTCGACGTGGTGCGGGCTGACCTTGCGCTCCCGCAGCACCCAAGGGGCACCCGCCAGCCCTTGTCGCAGTCCTCGGGCGGTGACGCGGTCGCGTGGCAGCCGCCGAAGCAGTCGGACCGTGCGGACGAAGGCCGGCCCGACGGGGCGGCGCAGCCAGGTGGTCCACAGCGTGTTGCGGATGCCGGTCGCGCGCCGCTCGTGCGCGTCGCGGTTGACGGAAGCGTGGTGATGGACCACGATCTCCGGGACGTAGGAGAGCTGCCAGCCGGCGCCCACGAGATCGTGACCGAGGATCTCCTCCTCGCCGCCGACCGATAGGCGGGGATGGAAGCCGCCCGCCACCTCGAACGGCTCTCGGCGGACCATCGCCGCACAGGCGATGAAGGAGAGCAGGGGGTGCCCGGGCTGCCCGGGCTGGTTCGGCAGCGGGCTTTCGGCCATCTCGAGGCAGATCGGATCGTCACGCTCGTCCGGGCCCACCAGGATGTGGGCGTTGACCAACGCGAGCCTGGGATGACAATCGAGCAGATCGGCCGCCTGCGTCAGTGCGCCGGGCGCCCACCAGGAGTCGTCGTCGGCGAACGCCACGTACGGCGTGGTGATGCGAGCGACCGCGACGTTGCGAGCCGCCGCGCCCTGGTTCTCGTGCAGCGGGATGAGCTCGACGGCCGGGAAACGCAACCGCACTTCGGCGACGGTCTCGTCGGAAGAGCCGTTGTCGACCACGAGTATCCGTGGTTGCTCGACCAGGGCACTCAGGTGCGTCAGAGCGTTGAGGAGGTCGCGCACCCTATCCCGGGTGATGACCACGATCGACACGCGCGGGTCCACGCCCGTCATCTACCCAGTTCTCTCCTCCCCAGGCGAAGCCGCCTCACGGGAGCCGCGACCGGGCCCCGCGATCGAGAACCTGCTAGCGCCTGCCGGACAC
>JACCYI010000245.1 GCA_013696535.1 Solirubrobacterales bacterium | reverse complement strand
CGCCCGCTGGCCAGTCCACGGCAACGTGCTCGAGATGCTCGACGAAGGGCGCCTGCAGATCGGCGAGCACGTGCTCCTCGAGCCCGGCGTATGGCTCACGGCGCCCGCTCCCGCCATCATCCGCATCGGTGCGGGCACCTTCCTGAACCTCGGCGTGCAGGTCGCCGCCGTCGGACTCGTCGAGATCGGGGCCCACTGCATGCTGGCCAACGGCTGCTTCGTCACGGACGGCAACCATCGCTTCGACGATCCCGACCGTCCCGTCCCGTGGCAGGGCTTCTCCACCAAGGGCCCGACACGGATCGGTGACAACGTCTGGTGCGGCGCACACGTGGTGATCACAAGCGGCGTGACGATCGGCGAGCGATGCGTGATCGGCGCGAACTCCGTGGTGACGGGAGACCTGCCGCCCTTCTCGATCGCCGCGGGCGCCCCCGCGAAAGTGCTGCGGACCATCACCAGTGCAGGTCCAGCGTCCTCTCCCGCAGCTGGGCTCTGAGCCGGTCCATCTCCTCGGGAGCGATTCCGTAGGAGTGCTCCTCGCCGGGGAAAGCCCGGGTGCGGACCGCATCGGCGTAGGCCGCGACGCCGCGCAGCATCTCTGACCTCACGTCGGCGAACTGCCGCACGAACTTCGCGGGAGAGGCGTCGAGGATCGCCAGCAGGTCGTGGAGGACGAGCACCTGCCCGTCCGTCGCCCCACCCGCTCCGATGCCGATCACGGGGATCTCCATCCGCTCCATGATCACGTCGGTCACGCCCGCGGGGATCGCTTCGAAGACGAGGGCGAAGCAGCCCGCCTCCTGCAGCGCTACCGCGTCCTCGAGCACCTGGCGGGCACGCTCGGCGGTCCGACCCTGGGCGCGGTATCCGCCCAGCGCAGTGGCGGTCTGGGGCGTCAATCCGACGTGGCCCATCACGGGCACGCCCGCACGGATGATCGCCCGCGCGCGTTCGACCGAAGCTCCGCCGCCCTCGAGCTTGACGGCGTCGCACCCCGCTTCCTTGACGAATCGGTGCGCCGTCGCGATGGCCTGCGCGTCGGAGGCCTCGTAGGAGCCGAAGGGCAGGTCACCCACGAGCATGGGAATCTCGAGGCCCCGACGGACGGCGGCCGAGAGCATCAGGAGCTCCTCCACGGTGACCGGCACGGTGTCGGTGTAGCCGAGCACCACGTTCGCCGCCGAATCGCCCACGAGCACGATGTCGACTCCCGCTTCCTCCACGATCCTCGCGCTCGGGTGGTCGTAGGCGGTCACCATGACGATCTGCTCGCCGAGCGCGCGCATCTCGGAGAGCTTGGTCAGAGTGACCTTGCGGCGGTTCACGGGAGTGCGGGACATGCTGGTCAGGCTCCTTGGTGGGTGGAGATGAGCGTGTTGTCGATGAGGCGGATCCCCCCGACGCGGGCCGCGACGGCAACGAGCACGCGCCCGTTGATGGCTGCGAGCGCAAGGAACGAGTCTGGATCCACGAGTTCGAGGTAGTCCGGTTCGACTCCGTGAAGAGCCATCGCGTCGAGCCCGGCGGCCCGGATCGCGCGCGGGTCGCGGGCGCCGGCGGCGACCGCGGCTTCAGCCGCGCGCAGCGCCGAGTTGAGCGACAGCGCCCGCTCGCGATCCACCGGCTTGAGGTGGACGTTGCGACTGGAGAGGGCGAGGCCCTCGGGCTCGCGGACCGTGGGAACCGCCTCGATCCGGGTGCTGAGATCGAGATCGGCGACGACGCGCCGCACGACCGCGAGCTGCTGTGCGTCCTTCTGGCCGAAGAACGCCACGTCGGGCTCGACCATGCCGAGGAGCTTGACCACGACGGTGGCGACCGCCGCGAAGTGGGCCGCGCCGCGCTCGACGCCCTCCAGGCGGTCAGCGATCCCTGCGACCGAGACGGTGGTCGCGAAGCCCGCGGGATACATCTCATCGGCCGACGGGGCGAAGAGCACGTCCACGCCGGCGTTGCTCGCGATGCGCTCGTCGCGTGCCTCGTCGCGCGGGTAGGCCGCGAGGTCTGCGGGCTCGTCGAACTGGGCCGGATTGACGAAGAGGGACACCACGAGCACGTCGGCCGTCCGGCCCGCTTGCATGAGCGCCTCATGGCCGGCGTGGAACGCCCCCATGGTCGGAACCAGGGCGATCGAGGCGCCCGCCGCCCGCTCGAGCCGGAGCGCGGCGCGCAGGTCGGCGACGGTACGCACGATCCTCATGCGATCACCAGGGC
>JACCYI010000216.1 GCA_013696535.1 Solirubrobacterales bacterium | reverse complement strand
GGACACGATGAGCTGCCACGCCCGGCCTTCGAAGTGCGAAACGCCGTCCACTCGCACCGCACAGGTGATGGGATGGGTCGTGACCCCGGCGTGCATCGCGCCCACCGCGTAAGCGAGCGAGCCGAGTCGCCCTTTGTGACGCCAGGCGAGCCGTGCGGCCGCAGGAGCGAGGCCGGCGCTGACGACGTTGACGAACGGCCGATCGCCGAGGTAGCCGAGCTCGAGGAGCTCGAGTTGCTCGCCACGGACGGCCAGCTCGAGTGCGGTCTCGAGCGACAGCGGAATCCCGTGTGCGCGCGCGAAGTCATTGGCGGTACCGGCGGGGATGACCGCCAGGGGCAGCTCGAGGCGCCCCGCCAACTCCGCGGCACAGCCGACGGAGCCGTCCCCGCCCGCGACGACGATCCGCTCGAAGCCGCCGCCGGCGGCATTCGCACGCTCGTCGAGCAGGAACCGCTCGACTTCTGCCCCGCGGGCGCGCAGGCGCTCAGCGAGCTCAGCCGGCTGCAGGCCACCGCCCGAGCGCTCGTTGGCGATGAGCGCAAGCCGCATGGGAGTGCAGGCTAGACTGCCGCGCGTGTTCGGACGCATCGACCACGTCGGGGTGGCGGTCTCAGACCTCGACGAGGCTCTCGACCTCTATAGGGGCGCTTACGGGCTTGCGCTCGCCCATCGAGAGACGGTGACCGAGCAGGGCGTGGAGGCCGCGCTCCTCGACGTGGGCCCGAACCACGTGGAGCTGCTGGCGCCCCTTTCGAGCGACACCCCGGTCGGGCGCTTCCTCGCCAGTCGCGGCCCGGGGATGCATCACGTCGCCTACCAGACCGACGACATCGAGGCGGCCCTGCGAAGGCTCCAGAAGTCCGGGCTGCGCCTGATCGACGAGACGCCCCGCAACGGCATCCGCTCGTCCCGCGTGGCTTTCCTGCACCCGTCCGCTTCGGGCGGGGTCCTGACCGAGATCGTCGAGCCTGCGGAGGTTCATGCATGAAGCCGCGCCGTTCGTCCGTTGGCTTCCACGGAGGCCAGGTCCTGTCCCTGCGCCTGAGCCAGGAGGCCCTCGACGGCCTCCGCACCGGTTTGCAGGACGGCAAGGAGCGCTGGCGCGAGGTCGACGCCGAGGACGGCGCGATCCTGATCGACCTCGGGCAGGTCGTCTACCTGCGTACGGAGTCTGATGATCAGCACATCGGCTTCTGACCCAGCCGCTCGCGCACTCGGTCCGGGTCTGGCTCAACGCGGCTGACCTCGCGATGTACAAGCGCATCCGCTCCGTTGCCCGTACGCCGGCGACGGTGATCTGGGTCCGCCGGTACTCCACTCTGGGCGAGCACGGCGCCGTCTGGATCGTGGGCGGAGCGGTGGCGGCGGTGGTCGACCGTCCGCGGCGTGCGCGGTGGGTCCGCGCGTCCGCCACCGTCGCGGGCGCCTACCTTCTTTCTTCCACGGTCAAGCGGCTGATTGGACGGCAGCGCCCCGCGGTCGAGAGCCTTCCGCACCTGATGGCCACCCCGACCGGGCTGTCGTTTCCGTCGTCACACGCGAGCTCCTCCTTCGCAGCCGCTCGCGCCTATGGCCGTCTGCTGCCTTCGTCCTGGCTCTACGCGGGCGCCACCGCCATGGGGCTCTCGCGGCTCTACCTCGGCGTGCACTACCCATCCGACGTGGCCGCGGGCGCCGCTCTGGGCACTGTGGTGGGGACGCTCGGCCGATGATGAAGGTGGGGCTCGTCGGCATGCCCAACGCGGGCAAGTCCTCGCTCTTCAACGCGCTCAGCCAGGCCGGCGCCGAGGCGGCCAACTATCCGTTCACGACGATCGAGCCGAACGTCGCAGTGGTGCCCGTCCGCGATGAGCGCCTCGAGGCCGTCGCTCGGACGATCAAGGCGTCAAACGTCGTCTGGGACACCATCGAGTTCCATGACATCGCCGGTCTGGTGGCCGGGGCGTCGAAGGGCGAAGGGCTGGGCAACAAGTTCCTGGCGAACATCCGCGAGTGCGACGCCCTCCTGCACGTGGTGCGCGCCCACAACGACCCCAACGTGATCCACCCCGAGGGCCGGGTCGATGCGCTGGCGGACATCGACACGATCGAGACCGAGCTCGTCTACGCGGACCTCGAGCAGGCCGAGCGCCGGCACGGGCGCGTGGTGCGCGACGCTCGCGGGGGCGACAAGTCGG
>JACCYI010000180.1 GCA_013696535.1 Solirubrobacterales bacterium | reverse complement strand
GTTCCACGACGTGTTCATCGCCAACTGCGGCATCGCTGAGATCGCCCGGGTCCTTGCTCGCCTGACCCCGCGTCTACATCGGATCGAATGTCTCTGCGAGGCCGGACTGCCCGGCGGCCGTTCGGTGGCCGAGCATCAAGCTTTGATCACCCACGCCGAGAGGGGGGATGCCCCGAGTGCCGCCTCTACCGCGCGCGCGAACTGGATGACACTCGGAGCGGTGCTCGAGCGGGGCTTCGTGACCTCAGGCTGAACCTAGGCTCCGGGACGGTCGTCGCCGCCGCGCTGCCCGCCGACGTCGTCCGGAGGCGCTTCATGCTGGGTCTGGCCGGACTCGGCGTCGTCGGCGATCGGCGGGGTGGCTTTCTCGTTCTCGCGCCCTTCGCCGCCCTGCCCTTCGAGCGGCTTGTCATCGACGCCGCCCTGCGGGGTGTCGGGCCCTATGCCGGTGTCACTCGGGTCGCTCGCCTGGTCGAACACGACTGCTCCTTTGAGTCGCTTCCGCGCGGATGACGCGGCTTTCACAACCGGTACCCGGATCGGTCGATCACCAGGCGCCCAATGGCTGTGCAGAGGAGGCTTCAACTCAGGTGGTGGACCTCCTGCAGCCCGTAGACCGGGGTCGGGATGCCCTCGAGGCGCGCCTTGAGCTGCAGCGCGAGGAAGAGTGAGTAGTGACGCGACTGGTGGAGGTTGCCGCCGTGGAACCACAGCGCCTCCTGCTGGGTCGGCTTCCACATGTTGCGCTGCTCGCCCTCCCACGGCCCGGGGTCCTTGATCGTGTCCGAGCCCAGCCCCCAGATCTTGCCGACCTTGGCGGCCACCTCGTCGGAGATGAGCTCCGCGGCCCAGCCGTTCATCCCCGCGTAGCCCGTCGCGTAGACGATGAGGTCCGCTTCGAGCTCAGTGCCGTCGGAGAGCAGCACGGAGCGCTCCGTGATCCGATCGACGTCCACCCCGCTGATGAGCTTGACCGAGCCGTCCGCGACCAGCTCTGAGGCGCCCACGTCGATGTAGTAGCCCGAGCCGCGCCGCAGGTACTTCATGAAGAGGCCCGAGCCGTCCTCGCCGAAGTCCAGCATGAACCCTGCCCGCTCGAGCCGCTCGTAGAATTCGGCGTCACGGTCGCGCATCGCATCGTAGAGCGGTATCTGGAACTCGTGCATGATCCGGTAGGGCAGCGAGGCGAAGATCAGGTCTGCCTTCTGGGTCGTGATCCCGCTCTCCACCGCTTCCTCGGAGTACAGGGCACCGAGACCGATGTCCATCAGCGAGCTCGACCTGACGATGTGGGTCGAGGTCCGTTGGACCATGGTCACTTCGACGTCGTTCTCCCAGAGGGCCGCACAGATGTCGTGCGCGGAGTTGTTGGACCCGATGACCACCGCCTTCTTGCCGCGGTACGGGTCAGGGCCGGGGTGGTGGGCGGAGTGGTGCTGGTCGCCGGCGAACTCCTCCATGCCCTCGAACGTCGGGAGGTTGGGCCTCCCGGACATCCCGGTTGCGAGCACGAGCTGCTTGGGCCGCAGCGTTATCTCGCTTCCGTCGCGCTCGACGACGACGATCCACTCGTCTGCGGCCTCGTCGTAGCGAGCGCTCCTGCACTCCGTCGAGCCCCAGTAGTTGAGCTCCATCACCTTCGTGTACATCTCCAGCCAGTCGCCGATCTTGTCCTTCGGCGAGAAGACCGGCCAGTTCTCCGGGAAGGGGATGTAGGGGAGGTGGTCGTACCAGACCGGGTCGTGGAGGCACAGTGACTTGTAGCGGTTGCGCCAGGAGTCACCCGCCCGTGGATTGCGCTCGACGATGATGGTCGGCACGCCGAGCTGGCGCAGTCGCGCGCCGAGCGCGATCCCCCCCTGACCCCCGCCCACCACGACGACATAGGGCTGGGTCGTGTGGCCGAGCTCCTCGTCCTCCTGACGGCGCTTCTCGAGCCAGGTGCGCCGCTCCTTGTCGGCGCCGTGCTCGGCGCCCTTGGGTCGCTGGTCCCGCCGCGGCTCCTCGTGACCCTTGAGCTCGGTGAGCGTGGTGAGCAGCGTCCAGCACTTGCCGTCCTTGAGCCGCAGGTGGCCGAGCCCGCGCCCAAGGGACGTCTCGAAGGTGATCCACGCCTCCGTCACGCCGCCGGCCTCCGTCGGCTCCTCCGACGCTCCGAAGCCGGCGGGCTGCACGTGGTCGAGGGTCGACGCGAGCATGTCCTTGACGCCCTCGGGGCCTTCCACCGTCTTGAGGTTCCAGGTGAAGGACAGGAGGTCCCGCCAGAAGCACGAGGTCTGAAACAGGTCTCCGGCCGCGTCGAGATCCTTCGCGGTCAGCGCTTCCTCGAAGCTCGCGAGCCAGCTCGCGACGGTGGCCGCCGCGTCGGTCTCGGTCGCGCTCGCGGCGTGGTCGATCGTGTCCGTCATACGTCCCCCAACTCGGCCCTGTGACTCTCCGTCGCCATGATCGCCGAGCGGCTCCGTCTTGTCCATCTCGAATCCGTGAATCCGTGTCCCGCATGTATCAGGGCGTCGGCGGGGGCCTCTTCCCGGGCACCGTTGACAATCGAGGCGCGGCCGCAGCAGGCCGCGCTCACGGAGGTGTTCCATGCCCGCGGTTCTTCCCCGCCGCGGACACAAGCTCGCGGCCGTCCTGTCCGTCGCCGTTGGTGCGCTGGCCGTCGGAGTGTCCTCCGCGCAGGCCGGTCCCATCCCCTGCGAGTGGTACGACTGCGTGCCTCGGGAGATCGTGAGGTACGAGATCGGCCCGAAGCACCCCGAGTGCCGCTGCCCCGATCGGCTCACGGACTACGCCACGCTCCTGACTCAGCCTGAGCTCAGGTTCGACCGCTTCGACTCCAGGTTGGAGATCGGTGCCGGCCCCGGCTTCGCCCTCGACATCGGAGAGCTCTCCGCGGCGGGGTTGCGGCCCTAGCACCCGCGGCCATCCCCCGGGCGACGCCCTTGCCGCCCGGGGGATCGGGTGATTGATCCATGGTCGGCCGCGGGTAACGACGGACATGGCCTACGTTGAACTGGACGCGCAAGCCCAGGCGGTGCTCGACGAACTCGTCGCACTGGGGGCAAAGCCGACCGAGGGCCTTACGCCTCAGCAGGCGCGGGCCCAGCCGTCCACCGCCGACGCGGTCCGAGCGCTGCGGCTGCGGCGCGGTGACGATCCCGCCCCCGAGGAGGTCGGATCGGTCGAGGACCGGTCGGTCCCGGGGCCGGACGGCGAGTTGGCGATCCGCATCTACCGCCCGAAGTCCGCCGAGCCGGGCGACCGGGTCCTGCCCGTGCTCGTCTACTTCCACGGCGGAGGCTGGGTACTGGGGAGCCTTGACTACTGCGACGCCTCCGCGCGGTCGCTCGCGAACCAGGCGCGGTGCATGGTGGTGTCGGTCAGCTACCGCCTTGCGCCGGAGCACCGTTTTCCGGCCGCCTACGACGACGCGTTGGCCGCCACGAAATGGGTCGTGGCCAACGCGGGGGATCTCGGCGCCGATCCCCAACGGTTCGCCATCGGCGGTGAGAGCGCGGGTGCGACCCTGGCGACCGCGACCTGCATGGCCCTCGAGCGCGAAGGTCACCGGCTCCCCCTCCTGCAGCTGCTCGTGTACCCGCTCACCGACCTCGTGGGCCAGGACTACCCGTCCTACTCAGACAGCGCCGAAGCTCGCCCGCTCACCATGGAGCGGTTGCGATGGTTCGTCCGGCACGCGCTTCCGGAGCCCGCGCAGGCCGAGGACGTCCGCGTGTCCCCACTCCGCGCGCCGCCCGAGGAGCTTGCACGGATGCCGCCGGCCCTCGTCATCACCGCCGCGTCCGATCCCCTGCGCGACCAGGGAGAGGCCTATGCGCTGAAGTTGATGGACGCCGGCGTCCAGACCACCCTGACCCGGTTCCCGGGCGTGATGCACGGGTTCTTCCTGATGGGAGCGGTGCTCGATACGGCGCGCCTCGCGGTCGTCCAAGCCGGCGCCGCGCTCCGCGCCGCGCTCGGTTGAGGCGGCGCTTCGTGCCCGGTCGGCGCCGTCGGCCGGGCTTGTCAGAATCGACACGGTGCTCCACGTCCACCGAGCTGAGCGGGCCGATGGGCTCCTCGACGCCCTTCGCACCCTGTTGGGCGATCCCCAGCCTGACCCGTTCGCGCCGGAGGTCATCGCCGTGCCGACCCGGGGCATGGAGCGGTGGCTCACCCAGCGGATGTCAGACCGTCTCGGCGCCACCCCCGGGCGCTCGGACGGCGTGTGTGCCAACGTGGATTTCCCGTCGCCCCGCGGCCTGGTCGGCGAAGCCATCGCGGCGGCGTCCGGGATAGGACCGGACGAGGATGCGTGGCTGCCCGAACGGGCGGTATGGCCGTTGCTCGAGGTGGTCGATGCGTGCCTGTCCGAGCCTTGGATGCGCATCCTGGCAGCACACCTGGAGGGCGAAGCGGCGGGCGCCCGGCGCCTCTCGAGCGTCCGGCACCTCGCCGATCTGTTCGACCGCTATGCGCTCAACCGTCCCGAGATGGTCCGCTCCTGGGCGGGAGGAGTCGACACCGACCTGCCGCAGGATGCCGTTTGGCAGGCCGAGCTGTGGCGGCGCCTGCGCGACCGCATCTCGCAGCCCGATCCCGCTGCGCGGCTCGAGCACACGCGAATCCGGCTGCTGGACGAGCCCCGGCTCGTCGGCCTGCCGCCGCGCGTCTCGCTGTTCGGCCTCACACGCCTGCCTCGAGGCCACCTCGACGTGCTGCGGGCCCTCGCCGTCGGCCGCGACGTCCACCTCTTCCTGCTCCACCCCTCTGCGCGACTCTGGGAACGGGTTGCCGGCGTCATGGCGCAGAGCCCTCCGGGCGTCCGCCGTCGCGAGGATCCGACTTCCGATCTCCCCGACAGCCGCCTTCTCGCATCGTGGGGCCAGGACGCCCGCGAGCTGCAACTCGTGGTCGGCGCCCCCGACCACGACCATCACCATCCGGTCGAGCACGGTCAGAGCACGCTCCTCGACTTCATCCAGGCGGATGTGCGCTCAGACCGCCCACCCCCCGGCCTGCCCCTGCCGGGCTCGGCGGATGCCCGCCCGGTGCTCCACCCCGGCGACCGGAGCCTGCAGGTCCACTCCTGCCACGGGCGGGCTCGTCAGGTCGAAGTCGTCCGCGACGCGATCCTGCACGAGCTCGAGGACGACTCCAGCCTCGAGCCTCGCGACGTCATCGTCATGTGCCCGGACATCGAGACCTTCGCGCCGCTGATCCATGCCACGTTCGGCGCGGGGGAGACGTTCGACTCCGAGGACGAGGAGATCGACGCACTGCCCGCCGACCTCCGCCCACCCGATCTGCGGGTCCGGCTCGCGGATCGCTCCCTGCGCCAGACCAACCCCGTCCTCGGCGTCGTAAGCCGGCTCAGCGAGTTGGCCGAGCAGCGGCTGACCGCGTCGCAGGTGCTCGACCTGGCCGCGCGCGAGCCGGTGCGCCGGCGCTTCGGCTTTGACGACGATGACCTCGCACGCATGGAGGACTGGGTGGCCGACAGCGGTATCCGCTGGGGCCTTGACGCCGCCCACCGGGCGCCCTTCGAGCTCGGCGCCCTTCCTGCGGGGACGTGGCGCGCCGGCCTTGACCGGGTGCTCGTCGGCGTCACCATGACCGAAGACGAACAGCGCTTGTTCGGCGGTGTCCTGCCACTCCACGACGTCGAGAGCGGCTCGATCGACCTTGCCGGGCGCTTCGCCGAGTTCGTCGATCGCCTGCAGGCGTCGCTCGACGCGCTGAGCGACCCGAAGCCGATCGGGGCGTGGGCGGAGGCGATCACCGACGCGGCGAACGCGCTCACGGCCGCCGCCCAGCGGGACGCCTGGCAACGCTCGGAGCTGCAGCGGATCCTGAATGACCTCGTCACGGAGGCCGGCGCCCACACCGTCACCCTCTCCCTGCCGGAAGTCCGTGCCCTGCTGGCCGAGCGCCTGCAGGGGCGCCCGACGCGAGCCAACTTCCGCACGGGCCACCTGACGATCTGCACGCTCGTGCCCATGCGGTCGGTCCCGCACAGGATCGTCTGCCTGCTCGGGCTCGACGACGCGGTGTTCCCGCGCAAGGCGCCGCGTGACGGGGACGACCTCATGCTCGGCGATCCCCACGTCGGCGATCGGGACTCGCGGACCGAGGACCGCCAGATGTTGCTCGACGCGCTGCTGGCCGCGACGGACAAGCTGATCATCACCTACACGGGCAACGACGAACGCACGAACGTTCTGCGCCCGCCTGCCGTGCCAGTCGGGGAGCTGCTTGAAGCGGTCGACCGCACCGTCCGCACCGACGACGACTCCCGTGCCCGCGATCGCGTGGTGACCGGGCACCCACTCCAGCCGTTTGACCCCCGGAACTTCACCGTCGGCGCCCTCGTGCGCGAGCGCGCCTGGAGCTTCGACAGGATCACCCTGGAAGGCGCCCAGGCGTTGCATAGGGAGCGCATGGAGACAGGGCCGTTCCTGGCGGGGCCGCTTCCCGACGCCGGCTCGGGCGAGTTCCTCTCGGTCGAGGACCTCGTCCGTTTCGCAGAGCATCCCGTGCGGGCGTTCCTCCGCCGGCGCCTCGGGATCAGCGTCCGCCTCTTCTCCGAAGAGGTGGCCGACGGGTTGCCGGTCGATCTCGACGGCCTGGGTAGATGGGGCGTCGGTCAGCGGTTGCTGGAGGCGCGGCTCGCGGGCGTCGAGTCGCGGGTCGCGGCGCTCGCCGAGATCGCGCGCGGGACACTCCCGCCCGGAGCGCTCGGCAAGCCCGTGATCGAGGCCGTGCTCCCGATAGTCGAGGACATCGTGCTTCAGGCAGAGGCCCTTGTGCCGCCGACCGTCCAGACAGCGTCGATCGACATCCGGGTCACCCTCCCGGACGGCCGCCGCATCACCGGGACGGTGCCCGGCGTCGCCGGCGACGTGTTGCGGACCGTGGCGTACTCACGCGTCGGCCCGAAGCATCGCCTGGCGGCATGGGTACGGCTGCTCGCGCTGACGGCGGCCCAGCCGGAACGGCCTTTCGAGGCCGCCACGATCGGGCGGGCAGGCGGCAGCGCGCAGGTGACGGTCGCACGCATTCGACCGCTCGCGCCCGATGAGGACACCCGGCGCGAGCTGGCCTTCGAGCATCTCGCGACCATCGTCGACCTCCACGACCGCGGGATGCGTGAGCCGCTCCCGCTCTACTGCGCCGCCTCGGCCGCGTACGTGAAGGCCGCCGACGCCGGCCAGGATCCGGTGGCGGCCGGTTGCAACGCCTGGGAATCGGACTTCGGCTTCGACAAGGAGGACAGAGAGCCCGAGCACCAGTTGGTGCTCGGCGCCGTCCGGACCTTCGCCGACGTGCTCGCGGAAGTCCCCCGGCCGGGCGAGGACGGTGTGGGGTGGGCGTCGGCCGAGAAGACGCGGTTCGGGCGGTTCGCCCGGCGGCTGTGGGACGGCGTCTCGGACTTCGAAGCCTTGGCCGACCGGTGACGGCGATCGTCGAGGACAGCCGGCCGTTTGAGATCCGCGGGCCGCTCGCGAGCGGTGTGACGGTGCTCGAGGCCAGCGCGGGGACGGGGAAGACCTACACGATCGCCGCCCTGGCCGCCCGGTACGTTGCCGAGGGAACGCCGCTGGACCAGCTGCTGCTGGTGTCGTTCACGCGCATGGCGACCGGCGAGCTCCGGGAGCGTGTCCGCGAGCGGCTTGTCAGCGTGGAGCAGGGGCTCGAGGCGGCGCTCTCCGGAGCGCCGGTGGGCGGCGACGAGGTCATCGGGCTGCTCGCCGAGGGGCCTACCGCAGAGGTCCAGATCCGGCGCGATCGGATTGCTCGCGCGCTCGGCGGCTTCGACGCGGCCACTATCGCCACCACCCACGGTTTCTGTCAGGAGGTGCTCGGTGGCCTGGGCATCGCCGGCGACCTCGAGCGCGATTGCACGTTCGTCGAGAACGTCGACGATCTGGTCGAGGAAGTGGTGGACGACCTGTACGTGCGCCGTTTCTTTCGTGGCGGCGAGACGCGCTTTGACCGCAGGCAGGCGCTCGCGATCGCCCGGATGGCGGTGAGCAATCACGCCGCCCCGATCGCGCCCGCCACGGGTGCCGAGCAGGCCGCGCCGGCGATGCGCCGCCGATTCGCGGAGAAGGTGCGAGAAGAGGTCGAACTGCGCAAGCGGCGTACGGCGGTGATGACCTACGACGACCTCCTCACGCGGCTCAAGCACACCCTCCGCGGCGAGGGAGGAGCCGCCGCCGTCGCTCGGCTGCGGGCCCGCTACAGCGTGGTGCTGGTCGACGAGTTCCAGGACACCGACCCCGACCAGTGGGAGATCCTCCAACGGGCGTTCGGGAACGGTGCGGGGGCGCTGGTCCTCATCGGCGACCCGAAGCAGGCCATCTACGCCTTCCGGGGCGCAGACGTCTACGCCTATCTGGAGGCCGCCGACGCGGCGGCTTCACGCGCGACCCTGCGGATCAACTGGCGCAGCGACCAGGGGCTCATCGACGCCTACGACGCCTTGTTCGGGTCCGCGAAGCTCGGGCATGAGGGCATCGTCTACCGCGAGGTTCGGGCCGCCGCCGCGAACCGGACGCCGCGTCTGACAGGTGCGCCGTCCGCGGCCCCGCTCCGGTTCCGTGTGGTGCACCGCAGTGACCCCTCCGTCGCGTTGACCAGGGGAGGGCTGGCGGTCACGGGTTCGGTTCGTGAGCACGTCGCGAAGGATGTCGCCGCTGACCTGGTCGAGCTTCTCTCATCTGCCGCCATGGTCGAGCGTCGCTCCGACGACGGGACGACGGTGGGCCACGAGTCGGTCAGGCCCGGACACGTTGCTGTGCTCGTACGCAAGCACGCGACGGCTGCGCAGATCCGGGGCACGCTCGATGACGCCGGAATCCCCGCGGTCATCAACGGCGCGGGCAGCGTATTCGCGACCGCGCCTGCGCTGGAGTGGCTCCGCCTCCTCGAAGCCGTCGAGCGCCCGGCCCTCTCCTCTCGTGCGCATTCGGCCGCGCTGACGTCGTTCATCGGCTGGAGCCCCGAGGGCGTCGCATCCGCGCAGGAGGCCGACTGGGAGGCGGTCCACCGTCGGCTGCACCAGTGGGCGCGAGTGCTGCGCGTCAAGGGCGTCGCTTCGCTCGTCGAGACGATCACGCTGACAGAGCGGTTGCCTCGGAGGATCCTGACGGCCGTCGACGGCGAGCGGCGGCTCACGGACCTCCGCCACGTCGGCCACCTTCTGCACGCCGCGGCGGCGACGGAGCACATGGGCACCACGGCGCTGACGTCCTGGCTGCGCCGGCGCGTCGCCGAAGCCGACCAGGATTCAAGCGACGAGGAGCGCAGCCGCCGCCTCGAGTCCGACGCCGAGGCGGTCCAGATCCTCACCATTCACCGCAGCAAGGGCCTCGAGTTCCCGATCGTCTACTGCCCGGACCTGTGGGAACCAACGTGGGTGCAGGACAAGCCCCTGCCCGTCGCCTATCACGACCCGGAGGCAGCCGACGCGCGGATGATCGACGTGGGGCTCCAGGGTCCGGACTACGACCGCCACAAGCGCCAGCAGGTCGTCGAGCAGCGCGGCGAGGATCTGCGCCTGGCGTACGTCGCCCTGACCCGTGCGCAGCACCAGGCCGTGGTCTGGTGGGCGGGCTCGTGGAGCAGCGGGCATTCCTCGCTCGGCCGGCTGCTGTTCGCCAAGGAGGACGACGGGACCGTGGCGTGGGCGGGCACCGGCACGCCGACCGACGCCGCCGCCGTGAGCCGCTTCGAGGCGCTCGCCGCCGAGGCGCCCGGCTGTATCGGCGTCGAGCGGTCGGCCCTGGGGCTGCCGACGGAGTGGGCCGGTGAGGCGGCCGGCCACGCGAACCTCTCCGCGGCCGGCTTTGACCGTGATCTGGACCGGTGCTGGCGGAGGACCTCCTACAGCGACATCACGGCCGGCACCTACGAAGCCCGCGTCGCGAGCGAACCGGAGGAGGTCATGGAGTCCGACGAGCTCGAGGCGCCGCGGCTCGTGGGCGCGCGGAGCGAGGGCGGTACCTCCGGCCTGTCCGGCGCGCCGTGCCTGCTGGCCTCGATGCCGGGTGGGGTCCAGGTCGGCACCTTCGTTCACCGGGTGTTCGAGGCCACGGACTTCGCGGCGGCCGATCTCGACGCCGAGCTCGAGCTGCGCGTCACGGCAGAGCAGGCTCGGCGCCGGATCGACGTGGGCGACCGAGCGAACGTGATCGCCGGGCTCAGAGCGGCGATCGAGACGCCGGTGGGCTCGTCGGTGGGCTTGCTCCGGCTGCGCGACATCCGGCGGGCGGACCGGCTGGACGAGCTCGACTTCGAGCTTCCGCTGGTCGGTGGAGACGAGCCGACCGCCCGGCTGCCCGTGACGGCGATCGGCACCGTCCTCCGTGAGTACCTGCCGGCCGGCGACCCGCTGGCCGGCTATGCAGACCGGCTCGACGACCCGATCCTGCGCGAATCCGTGCGGGGCTACCTCACCGGGAGCATCGACCTGGTGGTGCGCGTGCGCGATCCGGCCGGTTTCGCGCGCTTCGCGATCGTCGACTACAAGACGAACTGGCTCGGCGCCCACGGCGAGGAGCTCACCGCCTGGCTCTACCGTCCTGCCGCGCTGGCTGCCGAGATGCAAGGTGCCCACTACGGATTGCAGGCACTGCTCTACACCGTCGCGCTGCACCGCTACCTGCGCTGGCGCCTTCCGGGCTACGAACCGGAGCGCCACCTCGCAGGCGTCCTCTACCTGTTCCTGCGCGGGATGATCGGCGACGAGGCGCCGCTGGTCGACGGAACGCCGTGCGGAGTCTTCGCATGGCAGCCGCCGCCAGGCCTCGTATCGGCGCTCAGCGACGTGCTGGACCGGGGCGTGGCGTGATCGACGACTTCACCGGCGCTGACCCGTTCGACGTCCGCACCGTGCGCCACGCCCCGGGGCTGCTCCGGCCGTTCAACGACATCGGCATCCTGGCGGCGGCCGACGTGCATGTGGCGTTGCGGCTGCAGCGGCTCGGCGGCGACGGCGATGATCCATACGTGGCGCTCGCCGCCGCGTTCGCCGTCCGCGGTCCGCGGCTCGGGCACGTGTTCGTCGACCTCGCGACCATTCGCGAGACGGCGACCGTCGACACCGACACGGACGAACCCGTCGACCTTGCGGTGTTGCCATGGCCGTCCGTCGGTGAATGGACGACCCGGCTCCCGGAGAGCGGGCTCGTCGCCGTCGGTGAAGCAGATGACGTCCCGAGCCGGCCGCTGCGGCTGATCGGCAGCCGGCTCTACCTGGACCGCTACTGGCGGGAGGAACGACGGCTCGCGGCGGACCTGCAGGCCTTCAGCGAGGCGGAGGCTGCCGAGGTGCGTGCCGAAGTGCTCGCCGCTGGGCTCTCCAGGATCTTCCCCGAGCCGACGGATGACGGCGCGCCGGACGCGAGCCAGCGCCGGGCCGCGGCGTCCTCGGTGCTGCGCCGGTTTGCGGTCGTCGCCGGCGGTCCCGGTACGGGGAAGACCACCACCGTCGCCCGGATCGTCGCCCTCCTCGCCGAGCAGGCCGCCGCCGCCGGGTTGCCCGAGCCGCTCGTCGCGCTCGCGGCTCCGACGGGCAAAGCGGCCGCCCGCCTCGAGGAGACCGTGCGCGACGAAGCGCCCCGACTCGAGGTCAGCCCCGACGTCCGTGCCCACCTGCTCGGCCTCAGCGCCTCGACCCTCCACCGGCTCCTCGGATGGCGTCCGGGCAGCCAGAGCCGCTTTCGCCATCATCGAGGCAACCGGCTGCCGCACGACGTCGTCATCGTCGACGAGAGCTCGATGGTCTCGCTCTCGCTGATGGCGCGTCTCGTCGAAGCCGTCCGGCCCGAGGCCCGGCTCATCCTCGTCGGTGACCCCGGACAGCTGACCTCGATCGAGGCGGGCGCGGTATTGGGCGACATCGTCGGACCGGCCTCCGACGGCTTGCGCATGAGAGCGTCAGCGCTCGCCGCGCTCGCGGAGGTGGTCGGAGAGGAGGTTCCTGCCGGCGATCCGCCATCCGGCGTCTCGATCGGGGACGGCATCGTGGTGCTCGATCGGGTCCATCGCTTCGGCGGGGGTATCGCGCGAGTCGCCGAAGCCATCCGGCGGGGCGACGCCGACGCGGTCCTCGAGGCGCTCACCGCCAACCAGGAGAGCGTGACCTGGATCGGAGTCGATGTGGCTGATACCACGAGCGAGCACGCGCTGAGGCCCATCCACGACGGGGTCGTCGCCACGGCTCGGGTGGTGATCGAGGCCGCCCGCTCGGGCGCCGCCCGGCAGGCGATCGAGGCCCTCGGGGCCTTCCGGGTGCTGTGCGCCCACCGGCGGGGCGATCACGGCGTGGCAACGTGGATGTCCCGTATCGAGGGATGGCTGGCGGGGGAGATCGACGGCTTCGCCGCCGAGGGCCGGTGGTACGTGGGCCGCCCGCTGCTGGTGACCGAGAACGACTACGGCTTGCGGCTGTACAACGGGGACACGGGCGTGGTGGTCGCGGCGGGCCCCGGCCGGGTGACCGCCGCATTCGAGCGGGGGGGTGAGATCGTCGAGTTCAGCCCGTCGAGGCTTGCCGCGGTCGACACCGTCTACGCGATGACGGTCCATAAGAGCCAGGGCTCCCAGTTCGACAC
>JACCYI010000149.1 GCA_013696535.1 Solirubrobacterales bacterium | reverse complement strand
GCCGAGGTGCCCGCCGAAGTCCCCTGTCCACGGCAACGCCCCCGCGAGGATCGCTCCCAGCAGCAGTGCCGCCGCGTCCGACGCCGCGAGGAGCCGGCGCAAGTGGGAGTCACGGGGACGATGGCAGTGCGAGATATTGAGGTACTCGACTCCGAGCGCCGGCGTAGGCGCCGCCGCCGGACGTCGGCGCCTCGCCGTCGCCGCGGCTCGGCCGATCAGCGCTTCGGCGTCTCGCAGCGCGGTGATCTCGAGCCGGTCCCTCACGCGACGACCGGCGAGAAGTCCCCGACCGTGATCTCCCGGCCGCCCTCACGCAAGGACTGGTCGGCGGCTGCGAGGAGGATGACGACATCGCGGGCGATCTGTGCGAACTCGGGCCGCGGATCGCCGCTGGCCACCGCCCCCAGGAAGTCCCCTAGCTCCGCCATCAGGGGTTCTCCCGTGCTGACCCGCGGTGACGTGATGTCGCCAGTCCGGTAGGAGAGGTGGTACTCGCCGAAGGTCTCCGGATCCTCGTAGATCACCCCGCTGTCGAACACCCGGACCGGCTCCGGGCTCCCGTCCGAGTAGACGACCATCTTCTCGCTGCCGACGAGCACCGTCCGCCGGAGCTTGCTCGGAGCCAGCCAGCTCAGCTCGACGTTGACGATCAATCCGTCCGGGAAGGTGAGCATCACGAAGGCCACGTCAGGGATCCCAGGGACGATCGAGTCGCGTCCGGAAGCCCGGACGGAGCACGGCATGACTCCGAGCCAGTACAAGAGGATCGAGAAGTCGTGCGGTCCGAGGTCCCAGATCACGCTGACGTCTGACTGGTGCAGGCCGAGATTCACCCGGCTCGAGGAGATGAAGAAGACCTTGCCCAACTGCTTGGCCTTGAGCATGTTCCCGATCATGCGAACGGGCGGGCTGTAGAGGAACGTGTGTCCGCACATGAGGGTCAGGCTGCGTTCGGCGGCCACCCCTAAGAGCTCCTCCGCCTCATGGGGTGAGGGAGCGAGTGGCTTCTCGACGAACGTGTGCTTCCCGGCCTCCAGGCTGCGCAGCGCGAGGTCGAAGTGCGTGAAGACCGGCGTGGCGATGAAGATCGCGTCCAGGACCTGGTCGGCGAGGAGGTCCTCGTAGTTCGCGGTCGCTCGTGCGGTTGGGAAGCGCCGCGCGAAGCGGCTCAGGCGAGGGCGGTCGCGATCGCAGATCCAGGCGACCTCGGTTCCCTCACGCTCCGAGAGGACCCGCAGCAGATTGGGTCCCCAGTATCCGAGGCCGACGACCCCGACTCGGAGCGGCGTTTCGTCAGCGTGCGTCTGTGGCTTCTGCGTCGCGACGCCGACGCCGTCCGGCGTGTTCGTCGATGACACGAAGCGTGTGGTGGGAGGAATGACGCCCCCTTCCCTGAGATTCCCGGCAGCCGTTCCGACCGGCAGGACTTCCCAATTAGCGAGGTCCGCACTCTGACCGATTGAGCCTCGATGTCAAGGCCATTTCGCAGGTCGGCAACACCAAGCCCAGAGCCAAAAAAGAACCTATCCGGTACACCGGAAACGGGATCTCGGAACGTGTGCGAGAGGGCTGTCAGCTTCTGCCGTTCCACTGCGTACAACCCACATGCCGGCGGCAGGCATTCACGCCGAATACGCAGCGGCGAGCTTACGCATTCACCCCGCGCACCGGGCAAGCTCGGACGGGCCCCCGGCGCGGCGAACCCTTGCGCTGATCGCGTCGACGTGCTGCGGCTGCGCGGTCGTCTGTGGCGGATTGCGAGAGCCCTGCTGCGTGTCAGGCCCGGTCGCCGGCTCCCACGGGCTCGCGCGTCTCAACCTCGGCCACAGGTGCGGGCGGCTCGGCCAGTTCCTGCTCGAACGCGTCCGTGCGGCGCTTCGCTTCAACCTGTTCGGGCTTGGGCGATTTGACGTTCCAGGCCCAGCCCATGCGCTCAAAGCCGCTGATGAGGGCGAAAGACGGATCGAACTGCAGGCGCTGGAGTCCGTGGCGGGCCGAAGTCGGGAAGGCGTGGTGAGAGTGGTGCCAGCCCTCGCCAAGTGACACGAACGCCACCATCCAGTTGTTGCGGCTCTGATCCTTGATCGCAAACGGTTGTTCGCCGTACATGTGGCAGATCGAGTTCACGCTCCAAGTGGCGTGGTGCAGGAGGAACACGCGGACGAGGCCGGCCCAGACGAAGGCGGTCACACCGGCGATCAGGTCACCACCGGACAGCGCGAAGCCCAGCAGGAACGGGATGGCGAGCCCGAGCAGTGCCCAGACCGGGAAGAGGCTGTCGATCTTGCGGATCAGCGGGTCCTTCTTCAAGTCGGGCGCAAAGCGGCTGGCCGATGTCCGCTCGCCATCGAACAACCAGCCCATGTGCGAGTGCCAGAGTCCTTTTACGACCCCGCGCCATCCGGGCGCGCCGTGCGTGTGCGGGCTATGGGGGTCGCCTTCCTCGTCGGTGAAGGTGTGATGCTTGCGGTGATCGGCCACCCAGTGGATGACGGCGCCCTGGATCGACATGGAGCCGAGGACCGCGAGAAGCGCGCGCAGCCACGGCTTCGCTTCGAAGGAGCGGTGTGTGAAGAGCCGATGAAAGCCGATAGTCACCCCGAAGCCGACCAGGATGTACATCACCGCCATGATGCCCAGGTCGAGACCGGTGACGGCCCCGCCCCAGAGCAGCCAAAGGGCCGCTAGAAAGCCGACAAAGGGCAGCACGACCGCTGTCACGGTTATGCGCCGCTCGAGCGATGAGGTTCCAGGATTAGCCATGTCCTCCAAGGTAGGAAGACCAAGCGGCTAATTCTTGCGCGACCGGCCACGAAAGTCTCCGCGTCGATTAGCACGCGGGCACAAACCGTCCGATGCCCGCCCGGTCCGCCGGGCGGGCCGAGGTACGGAAGTGCTACTCCCCGCTCTCGTACTTGAACGAGATGGCGAGGCGCACGCGATAGTTGATGACACCGCCGTCCTGGATCGTCACGTCCTGGCGCACGACTTCCGCAACCCGCAGGTCCCGCACGCTCTTGGCCGCCGTGGCAACGGCGTTGGCCGCCGCCTCCGCCCAACCCTCGCTGCTCAGGCCGATCACCTCGGTGACCCGGTATACGCCGCCCTCCGCCATGTGCTCCCCCTCGTCCGGTTGCTTCGTCAGACACACTGTCTCACGCCGGAGAACCGCCCGACTGGGTAGGGGGGGCGACGATGCCAGAACGTTGACAATCAGACCATTCCATCGAGCCGTCCGTCGCTACCTTTTCAGCCGACGTCCAGGGGAGGGACGTAAACCCTTGGTTCAGCACTTCACGCGCAATTCGGGCAGGACCCACGATCGAGCCCCGAGGCTTGCGCCTTGAGTCAGGCGCTCACGCTCGTCGCCGACCGCTACCGATTCCTGCGTCCGCTCGGCGCCGGCGAACCGACTTCGCTGATGCTGGCCGAGGACGAGCTCCTACGCCGTCGGGTCGCCGTCAAGCTCTTGCATCCAGACGGCGATGAGGCAACCGCCCGGCGGCTGTTGCGCGTGGCCAAGATCGGCGCGTCGCTCAACCACCCCAACCTGGTGATCGTGTTCGACACGCTTCTCAACGAGTCCGAGCTCGTCGTCGTGATGGAGTACGTGGAGGGTGAAACCCTGGCCCGCGCGCTTGAGGCGGGTGAGGTCGGGCGCGCGCGCGGACTCGAGATCCTTCGAGCCGTCGCCGCGGGCCTCGATCACGCCCACGAGCACGGGGTGGTGCACCGCGACGTCAGGCCCGCGAACATCCTCCTCGGTCGAAATGGCGTCGTGAAGCTCGCCGGCCTCGGAATAGCCCATTCCGCCGACAGCACTCAGACAACCCGGACGGGCGCCCCGCTTGGCTCGGTCTCCTACATGGCTCCGGAGCAGCTCATGGGTGAGAAGAGCACGCCGGCGAGCGACGTGTACGGCTTGGCGGCGGTGGCCTTCGAGGTCCTCGGTGGGCGCCGGGCGCACACGGGGGCAAATTCGATGGCGGTCGTAGATCAGGTGGTCAGCGCACATGCCCCGGACCTGCGTGAGGCGTGGCCGGAGGCTCCACCCGAGGTGGCCGAAGCGCTCGAACAGGGAATGGCGCGTGACCCGGCGCAGCGGCCGGCGGGTGCGGGAGTGTTCGTCGACGGGCTGTCGGACGCCTTCGCCCGGGCCGAGGCCGCGCCCGCGTCGATCGCCACCGAGGCGGAGGCCGCCCCGAAGGCCGAGGAGATCGCCGAGCCGGCGGCCGCCTGGCCGTCCGTGACCCGACTCCCACCGCCTCCGGCCGCGGCCCGGCGGGCGCCCGGGCGAGATGGATCGCCGAACCGGCGGCTCGCCATCCTGATTTCGGTGATCGCCTTGGCGCTCGTCGCCGGGGGCCTTGCCTCGCTGCTGCTGAGAGGCGGCTCGGGCGCCGGCGATCCGACCCGCAAGGGCAGCTCAAAGCAGGGGCCCGGGGTTGTCGACGGTCAGGCGCAAGCGCCGGCGGGAGGGGCAAGCGGCGCGAACGCTCCCGATGCCGCGCCGCCGAATGCGGAAGCCGGCGGC
>JACCYI010000104.1 GCA_013696535.1 Solirubrobacterales bacterium | reverse complement strand
AGGGGAGGCCGAGGCGATCGCTCTCGCCAACGACACGATCTACGGGCTGTCGGGATCGATCTGGACGCGGGACGGCGCCCGCGCGCTTCGTGTTGCCCGCGCGATGGACGCCGGTGTGCTGTCGGTGAACTCCAACACCTCGGTCCGGGTTTCGACGCCGTTCGGGGGCTTCAAGCAGTCGGGCGTCGGCCGCGAGCTCGGCCCGCACGCGCTCGAGCCGTATACCGAACTCAAATCGGTCTACTACGCGACGGGAAGCTAAATGGCCGGACGGCTCGAAGGCAGGGTATGCGTCATCACGGGCGCGGCGGGCGGCATCGGCGCCGAGGCCGTGCGGTTGTTCTCAGACGAGGGCGCGATCGTGGCCGGAGTCGATGTGCGCGAGGGCGCTCCCGGGGATCTGTCCATCGCGGCCAACGTGGCCGACGAGGGACAGGTCAGAGAGCTCTACGCACGTGTCCACGAGACCTACGGCCGGATCGACGTGCTCTTCAACAACGCCGGCATCTCCCCGCCAGACGACGCGAGCGTGCTCGACACGGACCTCCAGGCGTGGGAGCGGGTGCAGGAGGTCAACGTGCGCTCGGTGTTCCTCTGTTGTAAGCACGGCATCCCCCACCTGCTGGAGTCAGGCGGCGGCTCGGTGGTCAACACCGCGTCATTCGTGGCGGTCATGGGCGCGGCGACCTCCCAGATCTCCTACACGGCTTCCAAGGGGGCGGTGCTCGCACTCTCCCGGGAGCTGGGGGTGGAGTTCGCCCGGCGCGGCGTGCGCGTCAACGCCCTCTGCCCGGGGCCGGTGAACACGCCCATGCTGCAGTCCATCTACGCCGCCGATCCCGAGCAGGCCGCCCGACGAGTCGTGCACCTCCCGATGGGCCGCTTCGCCGAGGCCCGCGAGATCGCACAGGGCGCTCTGTTCCTGGCTTCGGACGACTCCTCCTATGTGACGGCCTCGACCTTCCTGGTCGACGGCGGCCTCTCCGGCGCCTACGTCACGCCGGAGTAGAGGTCAACAGCAGCGCGCCGATCAGGCCGACGGTCGACCAGATCGCGATCGAGCGAGCCCTGAACCCCTTCATGCGGGTGCCTATACGCCGAGGCCGTGCCACGCGCACATGCTGACGTCCACCGCGTCGACCTCCCCTTGTTCGACCCTGAGCGGGCACTGTCGCGAACCCGGGACGGGCGCGAAGCCATTGCCGGCACCCAGACCCAACAAAGGTCTGGTCTTCGGTCGTTCGTTGCGGGTTGCCCGCTCGCAGGCCGTTGATGAGGGATGACGCCCGAACGGAATCGGAATCGGTCCAACGGTCCAGTGCGAGCAGCGAAGCAGAACGGAGACTTCTCGCTCACAACGCGGATCTCGAACGAGATGGTGCAAGCTCAGAAGAAGTACTTCGGCCGAGGTCCGACGCACGCCAAGAGCTACATACTCGACGACTTCCTCCTCGTGGTGATGCGTGGAGGCTTGACCACCGCGGAGAGCACGCTGCTGGAATCCGGCAGGCCCGACCTCGTACGAGGCTTCAGACAGGAGCTCGAACACGAGCTTGGCGAGCGCCTCGTCGCCTCGATGCAGGAGCTCACGGGGCGAACGATCGTCAATCATCGAGCGCAGATCGTCTTCGATCCTCACACCGTCGTGGAGATGTTCTTCTTCGAGCCCAACGGAGCCGGCGTTGCTACCGCCGACGGCAACGACGGGCCGGAGCGTTGACGGTCCGCCCGACTCGCAGCTCTTCGCGTCAGCGGACGATGCGCGCGTCATAGCCCGCGTCGGCCAACGCGGAGAGCACACGCTCGGCGTGCTCGGGGCCACGCGTCTCGATGACGAGCTCGACCGCGGTCTCTCGGACGTGGAGCTCCACGCCCTCGCGCACGTGGGAGACGTCGACGATGTTGCCGCCCGTCGAAGCCACGCAGCTGAGCAGGTCGACGAGGCCACCGGGCCGGTCGGGGACGCGCGTGAACAGGACGAGGCGCCGGCCCGACTGGGTCTCGTGGCGGCGGGCGACCGAGGCCAGTAGGCCGGCGTCCACGTTCCCGCCGCTGAGGACCGCCACCGTGGTCCCGCGTGCTGCGGGTGCGATCTGCCCGCCGAGCAGGGCAGCCACCCCGACGGCGCCCGCACCCTCCACGACCAGCTTGGCGCGCTCGAGCAGGAGCACCATGGCCTCGGCGGTCTCCTCCTCGCCGACCACCGCGATGTCGTCGACCCAAGTCGAGAGCAGCTCGAGGGTCAGTTCCCCCGGAGCCTTGACCGCGATGCCGTCGGCGATGGTCAGCGCGGAGGCAACGGGCGTCACCTTGCCGAGCCGCAGGGACTCCCGGTAGGGCGCGCAGGCGGCGACCTGGACGCCGACGACCTCCACCTCCGGGCGGGCCGACTTCACCGCGATGGCGATCCCTGAGCACAGCCCGCCGCCTCCGAGCGGGACCACGACTCTTGCCAGGTCCGGCACGTCTTCGAGCAGCTCGAGGCCGAGCGAGCCCTGGCCCGCGACGATGTCCGGATCGTCGAACGGGTGCACGAAGGCGACGCCGCCCTCCTCGCTGCGCTCTCGTGCCAGCACGATGCATTCCTCCAGAGAGCCTCCGCCGACCGTCACCGTGGCGCCCTGCTCGACAGCCGCCGCAGCCTTGGATATTGGCGCGTCGGCCGGGACGAAGACCTGACACGGGATGCCGAGGGCGCGAGCCGCGGCGGCGACTCCCTGCCCATGATTGCCGGCCGACGCGCACACCACGCCTGCCGCACACCCCTCCTCGCCCAGGGCGGCGAGCTTGGCGGCCGCACCGCGAACCTTGAAGGAGCCTGTCAACTGCAGGTTCTCGGCCTTGAGCGCCACAAGGCCACCGGTCCGCTCGGAGAAGGTCCGCGAGGACAGCATCGGCGTCCGCCGCGCGATGGTCTCGACCGCCGGACGTGCGGCGAGGATGTCGGCCGAGGTCACTGGTGTAGGCGTGCGCGCCGCCATCTAAGGCGACGATCCTACGCCAGCACGTCGAGGACGCGGTCGACGTCCTCGTCCGTGTTGTAGAGATGCCACGAGGTCCGCAGCCGACCCGCTCGCACCGCTCCTACGATTCCCGCGGCTTGGAGGCGATCGGCCGCCCCCGGACGATCGACCGAGACGATCGCCGAATCCCCGGCAGGCAGCTCGAGGCCGGCCCGGAAGCGGTTGGCCAGCCCGACGTCGTGCTCGTGTATCGCCGGCACCCCGATGCGCTCCACGAGCTCGAGCGCCGGAGCCGTGCCGACCCACGAGAACCACGCCGGCGAGGTGTCCAGGCGCCGGGCCTCTGAGGCCAGTCGGAGAGGAGGTCCGAAGTAGCCCCGGTGCACGTCCTGAGCCGCGTACCAGCCGGCCGCAGCCGGAACGACACGCTCGA
>JACCYI010000110.1 GCA_013696535.1 Solirubrobacterales bacterium | reverse complement strand
GCCTGGGCTCGGGGCCTGTGTCAGGGTCGGTTACGAGGACCTGTGTCACGAAACGGTAACAACCCTCCCGGATCCGCAGGATCGGGGCGCGACGGAGTGGAGAGACTCGTGAAATTCGACATGGGATCGTCGACGTTGTCGACCCTGACCCAGCAGACCAGCGGTTCCAGCGGTGATCTCGGGCTGCTGATCCGCCAGCTGATCGACGCGGCCGCGCCGCTCGAGGGCAAGTTCAACGGGGCGGGCCGGCAGGCGTTCGACCAGTTCAAGATGAACAGCGACGCGATCACCGCTGAGCTCAACTCGGCCCTGGGTCAGATCCTGGGTGGCCAGTCCGGCATGGACACCGCCTTCATGACCGGTGACAGCGAGATGTCCGACAACGCCACGTCCGCCATGGGCTCGGCAAACTTCGACGGAGCCCGGTTCGCCGGGCGCGCCTGAGAGGAACGACAGATGCCCAGTGCAGATCGGCGCAGCTTCGACACCGGCGCCTCGCAGACCGTCCAGGGCGACCTCAGCGGCATCATCGGCCGGCTCGAGGCCGTGATCGCCGACCGCGACAAGGCCGTCGCTGCCGCAATGTCGGACTTCCAGGCCGACGGGGTCTCCGACGACTACCAGAACGTGGAGCGTCGGTGGAACAGCGCAGCCACCGAGGTGCGCACGATCATCAACCTGCTCAAGACGACGATGACCCAGAACGACCAGACCGCCGGCACCACGCTGACCAATGCGGGCAACGCGGTCGCCTCGATCGGCTGACCCACCAGCACTCGCCCCGCGACTGACCCGTCGACATCCGTCGGCGGGTCAGCGGGGACGATTTCGAGAGGAGTAGGTCGTGCCCGCGTGGGACATCGACCCGGTAGGCGTCCAGGGCGTCATTCACAGCACCGCGAACGTCGCTGCCAGCTTCGAGGGAGAGTTCACCTCCTACGGCACCGCGATGCAAGGCTCCGCGGAGAACTGCGCGTCGGAGATCGTGGGCCTGGCGCTGCAGGGCTTCTCCATGGCCTACATGCCCGACATGGAGTTCATCGTGCAGCGCACCTCCGCATGCATGACCGGTGCCGTGAATGCCACCAACTTCTACGCCCAAGGCGACCTCGAGATGGCCGCCAACGCCCAGAGCTCGGCCACCGCCGCCCCCGACGGGAGCTTCACCGGCAGTCGGCCCGGGCAGGCACAGTGAGCCGGAGGGCCTGAGGAGATGATCAACCCAGGGGAGATCCCGCAGATCCCCGGCGACATGGATGTCCTGGCCGCGCACGGGGAGTCCCTGCGCACTGCCGGCAGCAACCTGGGATGGACCAGCCTGGCCGTGGACTCGACCTGGCAGGGCCTGGCGCCGGTGTACGACGCGCCGGAGGCCTGGCAGCTCCTGGCCGCGACTGGTCCGGTGCGCACGACGGGGTACGACGTGGGTGCCGACGTCGGGGTGGTCGGCCGGGCGATCATCACCTACGCCGACGAGGTCCGTCCCATCCAGGCCCAGTTGCAGAGCCTGCAGAGCCAGGCCACGTCGTTCGTCGATTCGGTCGAGGGAGACGACGACTGGAACGAGGACGGCGACAAGGTTGACGAGCACAACAGCCTGCTCACCCAGGTGAACGCCGCGGTCGCCGCCTGGATGGACGCCCAGCGTACCTGTGCGAACACGATCAACGCCCTCTACGGCGGCATCCAGTACCGCCAGGACGACGGCGACGGCGTCGAGGAGGTCGGCGAGTTCGGATTCTCCTCGGACATGTTGGACGAGGCGCTGAACAGCGAGGACGGCCTGCCCTGGGGCACTCCCGAGGAGGAGGACCTGCCCTGGTGGGAGGACGGCCTGAACATGGTGGGCTCGTTCCTGAAGGGTGTCGTCGTCGACGGTATCTGGGGGACGCTGGTCGGCCTGTTCAACATGGTCAACGTCTTCGACTGGGACACCTTCACCGCCACCTGGGCGGCGCTGGGAAAGCTCGCGTTCATCATCACCAACCCCGTGCTCCTCGTGGTCAACGAGTTCACGGCCATACCCGGGTTCGAGCAGGGCGAAATGCTCGACAC
>JACCYI010000105.1 GCA_013696535.1 Solirubrobacterales bacterium | reverse complement strand
CCACTCGCTCGAGGAATTCGGTGGCCTGGCACCGGCCATCGAGCTGATCCTCGATCATGTGGCTCGCCGTTCGCGGATCACGGTGCACGGCGACTACGACGTCGACGGAGTGTGCTCCTCCGCGATCCTCATCCGGGCGCTGAGGACCCTCGGCGGCGACGTGGACTGGTTTCTTCCGAGCCGCACGGAAGACGGCTACGGGCTCTCGGCGGCCACGGTCGAGCGCCTCGCCTCCCGCGGGACGGACCTCCTCGTGACTGCGGACTGCGCCATCACCGCGGTGGACGAGGTCGCAGCCGCCCGGGCTGCGGGGATGGAGGTGGTCATCACCGACCACCATGCGCCGCGGGCCGACGGTGTCCTGCCTGAAGCCAACGGGCTCGTGCACCCGCGCCTGGGCGACTACCCGTGCCCGGATCTGTGTGCCGCCGGGGTCGCCCACAAGGTCGCCGGCAAGCTGCTCGAGCGAGCGGGGCACGATCCCGCCCTCGCTGACGAGGACCTCGACCTCGTGGCGCTGGCCACGGTGGCGGACGTCGTGCCGCTACTGGGAGAGAACCGTCGCCTCGTGCGTCAGGGCTTGCGCGCGCTGGCGGCGACGCAGAAGCCGGGGCTGCGTGCGCTGATGGCCGTGTCGCGGCTGGACCCGAGCGGCGTGGACGCGCAGGCGGTCGGCTTCCGTCTGGCTCCGCGCATCAACGCGGCGGGCCGCCTCTACCGCGCCGACGCCGGGCTCGAGCTCCTCCTCACACAGGATCCCGAGCGCGCCCGGGTCATCGCCGAGGAGCTCGACGCGATCAACCTGGAGCGTCGCGACGTCGAGACCCGCATTCGCTTCGAAGCCGAGAAGCTCGCGGGTGAGATGGGTCCAGACGCGCCGGCATACGTGTTGGCCTCCGAGACCTGGCATCCAGGGGTGATCGGAATCGTCGCGGCCCGGATCGCAGAGCGCCATCATCGTCCGGCGGTCCTGATCGCGCTGGACGGTGAGAGCGGCACGGGTTCCGGCCGGTCCATCCCAGGCTTCGATCTGCTCGGCGGGCTCACGGCGGCTTCTGACGAGCTCGAGCGCTACGGAGGCCACCGGGCGGCCGCGGGCATGACGATCGCCCGCAACCGGATCGAACGCTTCCGCGAGGCGTTCTGCGCGCATGCCACGGCCGTGTTGCGGCCCGAGGATCTTCTCCGTCGCGAGCGGATAGATGCCGTCGTCGCGGGCGGCGCGCTCGACCTTGGCCTGGCCGAGGAACTCGAGCTGCTCGAACCGGTCGGCGCCGGCAATCCAGCGGTCTCGCTGCTGGTGCCCGCCGCCCTCTGCGACGACCCGCGGCCGATGGCAGACGGTCGCCACCTCGCGTTCACGCTCGCGGCGGGAGGTGCGCGCTCACGCTGCGTGTCCTTCGGTCGCGGATCGAGTCTTCCCGCCTCGCCCGGTGATCCGGTCGACGCCGCGGTGCGCCTTGAGATCAACCGCTACAACGGGGCGGTGGAGCCGCGCCTCGTGCTGCGCCACACCATCCCCAGCAGTCCCCGTCCGATCGAGCTTCTCGGCGAACCGGAGTCCTTCCTCGGCGGCGTCATGTCCGAGCTCGACCGGGATCTGACACCCGTGCCGCAGTCTCCGGCGTCGCGGCGCACCGTGCACGATCACCGCGGCACGGGCGTCGCCGGCCGGGTGGCCGACCTAGTCGCCACCGGCGACCGGGTGCTGGTGCTCGCCGCCCACGCACCCCACCGAGCCCGGGCCCTCCAGGCCCGTGTGGGGGGCTTCGTCCTGGCGTCCTACGCCGCGCTGGCCGACGATCCGTCGTCGGCCGAGCCCTTCGAACACGTCGTGGCGCTTGACCCGACCCCCTTCGCACGTCACCCGGCCGTGACGGGCACGGGCCATATGCACCTGACCTGGGGTCCGCCTGAGCTAGGCTTCGCCCAACGAATACACGAATGGAACTACGCCCTCCGCGAACCTCTTGCCTCCACCTTCCGCGCTCTGCGGGCTGCAGATGGAGCCGAGGGGGAGGCGCTCGAGGCACTGCTCCGAGGGGACGGCCCGCAACCGAGATCCGCCGCATTGGCGGGCCGCTTGGTGCGGGTGCTCACGGAGCTCGGCCTTGTGCACTTCGATCGCGCCGGGCCGGCCATCGCGGTCGTTCAGGCGCCGGCGCGCACCGCGCTCGAGCGCTCGGCTGCCTTCCAGGCCTACCAGGCACGTCTTGAGGACGGATTCCGATACCTGACAATCGACACCAGCGCCCGAATGGCGGCCTGATCGGCCCGCCGGGCGACGTCGCGCCCGACGGGCTTGAGCCCGCCCCGATCGACGCGCCACCAATTGGCCCGGCTCAGGCCGTGCGGGAGCCCGAGCCCGTCGCCCCCGAGCTCACGCCGATGGAGCGCGATCTGCTCGCCGATCTCTTTGCGATCGTGGAGGAGCATTCCGACGAGGCCGCCTCCGTCATCGATCGCGACCGGGTGCTCGAGGCCTTCGTGTTCGCCTGTGACCATCATGCCGACCAGCGGCGCAAATCGGGAGAGGACTTCATCACCCACCCGGTCGGCGTGGCGAAGATCTGCGCGGGCATGCGGCTGGACACCGCGACGCTCTGCGCGGCGCTTCTGCACGACACGGTGGAGGACACGAGCGCGTCACTCGAGGAGGTGGAGTCAGAGTTCGGCGAGGAAGTGGCCGGATTGGTCGACGGCGTGACCAAGCTCACGGGGATCACCTTCCAGTCGCGCGACGAGGCCCAGGCCGAGAACTACCGCAAGATGATGGTCGCGATGGCCAACGACGTACGGGTCATCCTCATCAAGCTCGCCGACCGCC
>JACCYI010000100.1 GCA_013696535.1 Solirubrobacterales bacterium | reverse complement strand
GTCCCGGCACGTACTTCAACCCGACGACGGAGATCCTCCTCGTCGTCGACGACTCCTCCTCCGTCGACCGCGAGCTGTTCGCCGATGCGGACGTCGAGGCCTCCGACTGGGTGCTCGTCGCCGACGACGTCCCCGTGGACGACACGGTCCGCGACGAGACGATCGAGCGCTTCGAGACGCGCTACCACGGCGGCGCCTCCGGGGCGATCTCCGCCGACCACGACGACGAGGAGGAGGTCGACACCCTCGAGCCCGATCCCGACGAGGGCGACGGTCCGCCGGAGCACTCCGCGTTCTGAGCGGCGTCCTACCCCGTGCCGGCGGCGAAGAAGGCCGCACCGAGCACGGCGTAGACCGCCAGCAGCTGCACGCCCTCGAACCAAGTCGACTCGCCCTCGCTGGTCACGGAGTTGGCGATGAGGATCGCGAGCAGCACAGCGCCGATCTCAAAGCCGTTGAAGACCAGGGCCATGGGGTGCGGGCCGAGCACGTAGGAGGCGAGGACGAGCACGGGCGCGACGAACAGGGCGACCTGCGCGCTGGAGCCGACGGCGATGTTGACCGCGAGGTCCATCTTGTCCTTGTAGGCGACGAGCACCGCCACCCAGTGCTCCGCGGCGTTGCCGACGATCGCCACCACGATCACCCCCACGAAGAACTCGGACAGGCCGTTGCTCTCCGACGCCTCGGAGATCGAGCCCACGAGGATCTCCGACATGCCGCCGACGGCCACCCCGGCGAGCGCGAGCGCCAGCACCGACTTCCGGACGCTCCAGGGCGCGCCGTGACCCTCCTCGTCCTCTCCTCCGGACTGCGGGTTGAAGAGGTCGCGGTGGGTCTTCAGCGAGAACAGCAGGCCGAGCACGTAGGTGATGATCAGGATGCAGGCGACCACCACGGAGAGCGTCTCCACCGCTCCGTCGTAGTTGACACGCTCGGCGCCCGGGCTGGGCAGGCCGCGGCCCAGCACCAGCTCATAGACGGCGGGCATGACCAGCGCGACAGCGGCGAGCAGCAGCATGGAGCTCTGGACCCCGGCGGCGGTGCGGTCGAAGAACTGGCGGTCCCGGCCGATGCCGCCAACGATCATCGCGGCACCCATGACGAGCAAGATGTTGCCGAGGATCGAGCCGATGATCGATGCCTTGACGACCTCGTGCAGCCCGGCGCTCAGCGCGAAGAGGGCGATGATGAGCTCGGGTGCGTTGCCGAACGTCACGTTCAGCAGGCCGCCGATCCCGGGGCCGGAGCGCTCTGCGAGCTCCTCGGTGGCCCGGCCCATCAGCGCCGCGGTCGGGACGATCCCGAGCGCGGAGACCCCGAAGATGAGCACCGGGTCGACGTGTGCGAGCTCGAGCGCGATCGCCAGAGGGATGAAGGGGATGAGGAACGTCGGCCAACCGAAGTTGGCAAGCAGGGATCGTGGCGACATCGCCGGGCACCGTAGCGGGCGCTCCGCCGGGAAGGAACTCCGAGAACGTGTCTAAGCCGGCGTCTTGCGCAGGTCGCGCTCCGCGTCGATGCCCCAGCGCCGCCCGGCGGCCACGAGCGCGGGCTCGAGCGGCCAGCGGTCGGCGAGCACCTCGTCGGAGTCGTGGTCCGGCGTGGCGCCCTTCAGCAGCATCGAGCCCGTGTTGTCGCCGAGCGCCCGCAGGGCGGCGATCTCCTCGGCCCCGAGGCGGATCTCCGCGGGAGTCCCGGCGAGCTCTGCGCGCTTGCTCTCGATCGTCCGGGCGCCCGGGCCGATCTCCTGGATCAGCGTCGGCGCGACGCAGCGCACCGGGGGGTGCGCGAGATCCCACTGGGCGGCGAGCTGCAGGAGCGTCAGGCCGTGACGGTCTGCGATCACGCGAGCCTGCTCAAGCTTCACCATCCCGCGCTCGATCCAGGGCCCGGGCCGGTGGAGGCGGTGATCGCGCGGGGCGAAGGCATGCCCCGGGCGCACGTCGTCCCAGAACAGGCCGCCGTAGTCCACGACCCGCGCGATGACCTCGACGTCATGCGCGGCACAGGCCGCCAGGGAGAGCTCGCCGGGCC
>JACCYI010000076.1 GCA_013696535.1 Solirubrobacterales bacterium | reverse complement strand
CAGCCCGAGTATCGAGCGCTCCGAGATCGGGCTCACGACGAGGATCGCCTCATCAGCGCCGGCCTCTGCCAGGTCCCTCAATCCCGCCGCGAGACGCTCCGGTGGCCCTTCGAGCGGCGGAGCCTCCTTGGTGATCGGGCGCTCGCGGGCGGAGCGGTCCAAGATCATGAGCACACACGCGCTGCGATCGATCTCCTCCGGGGCGCGTCCTGCCTCGTGAGCCGCACGGGTGATGCGGTCGTTGAGCTCGGCGAACCCCTCAGGAGTGTTCCCGTAGCCGTCGTACCAGGTGTTCCACACGTCGACGTAGGGCAGCGTCATGCCCAGGACGCGCGGTCCGTTGCTCCCGACCATAAGACGCAGAGGGTGTGCGGGCACCGGTAGCAGGACCGCGTCCTCGGTCTGCCAGAAGCGCCCGTCCAAGCTCACGCGCTCGCCGGCCAGCATCCCCCGGACGATCGAGAACGACTCCTCGAACCGGGATACGCGGTGATCGAACGGGAGGCCGAAGGCCCGGAACTCCTGCTCGTTCCATCCGGCCCCGACGCCAAGGACGAACCGACCCTGGCTGACTTCGCCGGCCGTCGCGGCCATCTTCGCGATGAG
Source organism: Solirubrobacterales bacterium (assembly GCA_013696535.1). The sequence continues at coordinate 8,035 of JACCYI010000076.1, read as the reverse complement.
CGCGGGAGGGTGGAAGCCCAGGCAGGCCACGAGCGGCCCGAGGCTCACCCGCTCGGTCGCGGCGGCGAGGGCCGACAGAAGCGTCCACGCCTCCCAGGGGCCTCGGTCGGGTTGGCCGTCACCGCGGTAGAGCAGGTGATCGCCCACCCAGATGGAGTCAAAACCAGCCGCCTCGGCGGCTCGCGCCATGTCGAGATACTCCGGCCAGCGGACGTCGCGCTCGACTTCGGGAAGCTGGATTCCGATCCGCAGGGGTCGCGGCACGTCGGGGGATTCGGACACCTTGGGACCATAGTCGCCACTCGCTCGCTGAAGGCGGAGGTTGAGAGATGTGACGGTCCGGGGAGTACATCGTGCGATGAGGGGAGCCTTCGCTGTCACCAAGCGCACGCTGGTGTCGTTCTACGACGATCAGATGACGCACCACGCCGCAGCGCTCACCTACTACGCATTGATGTCGCTCTTCCCAGCCCTGCTTCTGGCGTTCTCGCTGCTGGGGGTCGTCGGCGAATACCCGAGGACCTACGACGCGATCATCGGCTATCTCCGCGAGGTGGCTCCTGCCTCGGTGCTCAAGCCACTCGATGCGTCGCTGCGAGGGGCGTTGCAGAGCAAGGGGACGGCGACGACCGCGCTCGCGATCAGCACGGTCGTGGCGCTTTACGGCACCACCGGCGTGCTGGAGGCGGCACGCCGAGCGCTCAACGTGGTCTTCGAAGTGCCCGGGGGCCGAAGCTTCCTGCGACGCAAGGCGATCGACGTGGCGTCGACCCTCGTCCTCATGGTCCTGATCCTGGTCAGCCTGGTGATGGTCTTCGTCGGTGGAGCGTTCGCGGAGGACCTGCTGAGCTTCGTGGGCCTCGGCCCGTCCGCCGCCCGAGCGTGGAGCATCGCCCGCTGGCCGGGAGCCGTGCTGGTGGCGATGCTGGTCTTCGCGTTCATCTACTACGTCACCCCTGACGTAAAGCAGCGGTCCTTCCGGTGGGTGACGCCGGGGGCGATCGTGGGCGTGCTGTTCTGGCTCGCCGCGTCCCTCGGATTCTCGGCCTACATCTCCAACTACGCCAACGTGGGCGCCATCTACGGGACCTTCGCGGGCGCCATCGTCCTGGTCGCGTGGCTGTGGTTGACCAACGTCGCGCTGCTGTTCGGCGCAGAGCTCAACGCGGAGATCGAACGCCAGAAGGAGCTCTCCGAAGGCGTTCCGCCACGCGAGACGCTCAATCGCCCCGAACGGCCGACCTGACTCAGTCGTCGGCCGGCGGCCGAGCGAAGACGATTCGCTTGAGCTCCTCTACGGTGCGGCCGCCGAGTCGCAGCGACGTCATGAAGCCCTCCGCGCCCAGGCCACCGGCGTCCAGGGCGGTGCGCAGCTCGGACAGGGCCGCTCGATCCTCGTCTGCGACCGACTCCTTGCCGGCTTCGACGAGGATGAGGTGCCGCGGGCGGCGATGCTCGGCGGCCATGCGGACATAGCGCTCCCGCCGGCCCCGATCAAGATCCTCCATCGCCATCACCACCGTCTGCCCACCCGCAAGGCGCTTGGTGACTGCCGTATCGATGAGGGCCAGCGCCTTGGTCTCGATCTCGGCGTCGCCGACGCGGCCCTGCAGAAGCCCGCGAACCTTATCCATGGACAGGAGCGCACTCGGGTCCTCGAGCACGCGCGCACAGAAGCGCTCACGCGTGGCGGGGTCGGCGCAGACGATCAGCACCAGGCTCCCCGGCGAGTAGCGCAGCCGGTCGCTCGGGGCCAGGACCCGACCCCGAACGCTCACGTCGGGCAGCCGCGGAGGCCGTTCAGGCTCGCCTGGCCGGCGCGGTCGCTCGGAGGACCATCCGCCCCGGTCGCTTTCTGAGATCTTGACGCTGCGGGGCGAGGATGAAGACATACCCTCACCATGGCAGAGTCCGGAGTGGCTGAGCACAAGTCGGCCCCGGCCGCCGGCCGGAGCCTCACGTTCGGCCGCAAGGACGCGATGCCCCGTCGCGTGCTCATTGACGCTCGGCGATTAAGCCGCTCGGTCGGCCGATCACCACGCCTGTCGGAAGTCCCCAAGCGTCAGCCCGAGTCCGGCTCCTGCGTAAGAAGACCCGACAGCAGCAGAGCCCTCTGATGGACCGAAGTAGAAAGGACGTGCGCCGTGAGGATCAAGCGAGTGGCTATCGCGATCGTGATTGCCGGGATGTTGACGTTTGTCGGGGTGGCCGCCGCCGCGAAGATCCAGGGTACGGGCGGTGCGGACACGATCGTCGGCACGACCGGTTCGGACAGTCTGTACGGCCTCGGGGGCGAAGACATCATCCTCGGACTGAGAGGTTCGGATCGGATCTTCGGCAACGCCGACGACGATGAGCTCTACGGCGACGGCGAGTGCCCGGCGGGTACCACGGACGCCGACTATTGCGCCACCGCCGACACGGACGCGGACGGTCGTGACCGCATCGACGGCCAGGAGGGCGACGACGTTCTCTACGGCAATGGCAACAACGACCGGCTCAAGGGCTCGATCGGCGATGACGTCTTGTACGGCAACACCGGCGATGATCGCCTCGAGGGCAACGCCGGCGACGACGACCTCCGCGGGAACGAAGGCGACGACCGCCTCACCGGTGGAATGGGCAGCGACGACCTGCGTGGCGGTGCGGGCGAGGATTCGATCTACGCCACGACGGACGACGACGTGACCGACCTGCTCTTCGGTGGTCCGGGCGATGACGTCCTACGCAGCCGGAACGGCAGTCGCGACGACGTCAACTGCGGCGGCGGCGAGGATCGCGCGATCGTAGATCAGCGCGACGAGGTCTCGCCCAATTGCGAGCGCGTCTTCGTCAACAACAACTAGCCACACGACATCCTGCCATTCGCCATCGGCCGGCCGCGTATTTCCCGGCCGGCCGTTCGCGGTTCGGCTCGAGACGGGCTGCGACGCCTCGACCGGGTTCTTGCCGCATACTTTCCGGCGTGACGACAGGATTTCTGGAAGTGACGCGTGCCTGAGGAGCGCTCAGCCGCTCCAACGCCGCACCTCGCCGGCATCGCCCTGCAAGGCGCCCTCGATGCTCTCAGGGAGGCCCTTCCCGGACGCAAGCTCCAAGCCGTCGTGCTGGTGGAGGTGGACTTCGAGGGGATGCTGATCGCCGCCGAGGTCGACGATCGCACCAGCTTGTCGCGCGTTCTGGCAGAAGCCACCCACAAGGCCCGATCGGACGAATTCGGCGGTGAGGTGGCCCGTCTGATGGCCGATCCAGCGTTTGTCGCGCGGTTGAAGGACGAATTGCGCGATTCCGAGTCCGACGACTGACAGGCCTCGGTCCGGACCCCGTCCGTCGTCATTGACAGGCCCTCGGTCCGGATCCTGTCCGTCGCCGTTCTGACACAATTGGGTTCGACGACGGTCCTCAAAGACACGGTTGGTCTTGCCGTCATCCCACGCGAAATCGCCTTGACATAGGCTGCAGATGCGCAAGAGTCCCCATCTCGCGACAGGGAATCCTCTCGGCCGGACCGGCTTGGAGGACGCCCGGGAAAGGGGAGCCAATCGCCCCCGCCGAGCCACCCGCTCGTGCGCGCCGCCACTGCCTCGTGCCGGGCGAGCCGACCGAGATGGTGCAGATCAATCGCCACTTCGAGCGCCCGCGTCGGCAGGTCTCAGCCCGTGCGCAACACGTCCGTGACGCGGTCGACCTCGGCAGGGCGCAGCTCGGCGAACATCGGCAGCGAGAGCTCCTCACGGGCCCAGGCTTCGGCGTTCGGAAGTGCCCCGGCGGGTGGGATCGTCGTCGCTCGCGCTATCGCCTCGTGCTGATGGGCGGCCGGCGAGTAGTGGACGGCGGCGCTGACCCCCGCAGCTCCGAGATGCGCCAGGGCCACGTCCCGCTCACCGATTCGAACCGGGAAGAGGTGGTAGACGCACGGCGCGTCAGCGCTCTCCTCGAGCAGCCGTACGTCCGTCCCGCCAAGGTTCGCGCCGTACGAGTCGGCGTGCGCGCGTCGTGTCGCGTTCCAGGCGTCCAGGTGCGGAAGCTTCGCACGCAGGAACGCCGCCTGCAGCCCGTCGAGGCGCTCGTTGAAACCCAGCAGCGCGTGTTCCCCGCGACGGATCTGGCCCAGATGCCGCAGAGCCCGAGCGCGGCGTGCGAGCTCGCCGTCGTCCGTGCAGATCGCTCCGCCGTCGCCGAGCGCGCCGAGGTTCTTGCTCGGATAGAACGAGAAGGCACCCACGCTTCCGAGACCGCCGGTCCGGCGACCGGCGAAGCGGGCGCCATGGGCCTGCGCGGCGTCCTCCAGGAGGAGGAGGCCGTGCCGCGCGGTCAGCGCGCCCAGAGCTCGCATGTCGCAGCTCTGGCCGTAGAGGTGCACCGCCACGACGGCCGCCGTGCGCGGGTTGACGGCGGACTCGGCGGCGACCGGGTCGATCAGGCCAGAGCCGTCGAGCACGTCGCAGAAGACGGGTACCGCGCCGGCGTGCAGGACGCCGAGCGCCGACGCTATGAAGGTGTGACCCGGGACGATGACCTCGTCGCCGGAGCCGATTCCCGCGGCGAGAAGCGAAAGAGTGAGCGCCGCGGTACCGGAGGCCACCCCGACGCAGTGCTCCACCTCACAGAAGGCGGCGAACTCCCGCTCGAAGGCGTCGACTTCCGCTCCGAGGATGAATCCGTCGGCGCCGAGGACGCGAGCGAACGCCGCTTCGAGCTCGGACCTGAGGGCGTGATGCTGGCGGGCCAGCCCGACGAAGGGGACAGAGGCCACGAACGGTGGGGCGGCGGTGGGCGAGCTCATGAGTAGGACCTCCGGTCGGTCACGTGGCGCTCCGTCGTCGAGGCGCTCGATCGAGGCCGTCTACGACGAGCATGTCTGGCGGGTCTACGGCTTCTTCGCCTACCGGGTCGATTCCCGCAGCGACGCGGAGGACCTGACCCAGGCGACGTTCGAGCGGGCGGTGCGGGCGTACGGGCGCTACGACGAGAGTCGGGCGAGCGTGGCGACGTGGCTGCTCGCCATCGCCCAGAACCTGCTGATCGATCACTACCGTCGAAATCACGGGAAGGGAACCGATTCGATCGGTGAGGACGGCGTCCACAGCGACCGTCTGGGTCAGCTCGCCGGGCCCGAGACCGACTTGGGGCTCGACCACGAGCTCGCCGCCGCCTTGGCCGACCTGACGCCACGGGATCGCGAGATCGTCGCGCTGCGCTTCGGGGGTGACCTCACCGGCCCCGAGATCGCGGAAGTGACCGGTCTGACCCTGGCCAACGTCCAGCAGGTGCTCTCCCGCGCCCTGCGGCGGATGCGCGCGTTCCTCGAGCGCGCTGACGTGCCTAACGACTGACACCGACGCCGGCGGTCTCGGTAGGCGGTGCGAGGGGCTGAGGTGCGTGCGGGCCGGCGCCGGCGACGCCGAGAGCGGCGACGAGCAGCAGGGCGGTGCCGGACACGAGGCAGCCGGCGATGCGCAGGCGCAGCCCGGACGATGGCCGGCGGCGAGCCGCGGTCGCGCGCCCGAGTGCTCCCCGGAAGGCAGGCGACGGAACGGGACGGGAAGCCGAAAGACGGTCGCTCAACGCGTTCAGGGCACGAAGCTCCGCCGGTTCGAGGCCCGGCTCGAAGTCGGCGCGACTCACCGGATCGCGGTGGAGTTGAGGTTCAACGCCCGTGCTCGCCGCAGAGCGTCCAAGGCCTGACGGACACGGCCACGGCGGGTCTCGATGCGGGCGAGCACGTAGGCCGCCCGCCAGTTGGTCGGCTCGCGCCGCTGAGCGCGGCGCGCCGAGGCGGCCGCCTCGGCCAGGCTGCCGTGGAGCTCGAGCACCAGGGCACGCTGGACCGCAGGTGCAGCGGCGTAGGGCTGGAGGCGGGCGGACACCGTCGCCGAGGCGAGCGCCCTCGGGACGTCTCCCCGCCGTGCGGCGGCCTGGCTGTCGCGGAGGGTGACGGCGCCGGAGAGCGTGATGGCGAGCAGCGCCATCGCTACGAGCGCCGTCAGGGTCAGCCCCATCCGCGAAAGGCGGCCAGGGCCTTCGAACCGGGCGCCGACGGGACCGGGGCCTGCGCACAGAGCGGCTGCCAGCAGCAGGAAACCGACCGGCAGGACCGCGATCTGCCATACCCAGTCGACGGCCGACGAGACGCAGAAGGCCGCACAGCCGGCGAGGGCGGCCGCCAGGAGCGCGCGGTGCTCTCCCTCGGCCCGGCGCAGGTTGCGCAGCCCGCCGCCGAAGACCGATGCGAAGAACATCAGCAACAGGCACAACCCGACGGCTCCCGTCTCGGCCAGGGTCTCGAAGTACAGGGAGTGGGCGTTGCGCACGAAGCCCGGCAGCGTCGCGTGACGCGCCCACCAGAACTCAAAGGCGCCCGCGCCGACCCCGATCAGCGGCCGGCTCTCGAAGCCGTCGGCCGCGGACCGCCAGAACTGGTACCGGCCGTTCCCACTCGCACTGGTGAAGCGTGCGGCGGTCCTGTTCTCGACGAGGACCTCCCCGACCTGCGGGTTCTTGAAGGTCTTCCAGCGATCCGCCGCACCGCTCGGGACGCCGGTCACGAGGGCCGCGCCGATCACTCCTCCCACGGCGACTGTGGCGATGAGGTTGCGCACGCGGGTGCGCGGGCCACTAAGCCGGGGAAGCAGCTCATGATCAGCGGCGAGCCCGGCGCCGAGGCGAAGCAGCGCGACACCCGCACATACGACCAGCAGAAGGATCAACAGCTCGTCGCCCTGGTGCCGGGCGAGCAACGACTGTGCGCCACTGCCGAGCGCCGGTCGCTGGGCGACGCCGGCGATGAGGATGGCGGAGCCGGCGCCACCGACGGCCAGGATGAGCGCGGCGCCGGCCCGCCTGGGAGTGAGCACGAGCAGGACCGTGCACGCGGCCGCGATCGAGAGCGCTCCGCCGCGCGAGAGCGTGAGGTACCAGCACAGGCCCAGCAGCGGGATGGCAGCGGTCGCGGCGCACCGGACGACGAGCGAGCGCCCGGTTGCCGCGAAGCCGACCACAAGGGGCAGGCCGAGTGCGAGCAGGGCAGCCAGGCCGTTCCAGTAGTTGATCGGGAAGGCGAGTCGCGAGCGGGCGCTCGGGAGAAACTCTCTCGTGACGCCGGCATCGCCCGGTGACCACGCAGGATGGAGGCGGGACACCGCCGCAAGTCCAGCTATCACCACCACGCCACTGGCCACTCCCCCGAGGAGCGGCCGCACGCGGTCACGGCTGCAGATCGACGTGGCGAGGACGAGGACGCCGAGGTACGTCGCGAGCCGGCCGGCCTCGAGCACGCTTCGCTCGCTGCTCTCAGACCAGAGTGAGCTCGTGGCGGTCCAGACCGCGAGCGCGGCGAATAGCCCGAGGGCGATCCGGCTCACCCGGCTGAGGCGATGGCCAGGCGAAAGGCCCGTGACCACCCCCAGCACGACCATCCACCAGACCGCAATCCCGATCTGGCTACGTACGACGACGTCGTAGCCGCCGCCCTTGAGCCCGAGGTACAGCGTGAGAGCGGCTCCCAGGCTGCAGGCTCCGAGGCCTCCCGACATCGCCGGAAGCGCCACGCTCTGGGTCCGGGCGAACGGTCGAGCCATGGACGTCGCAGAGGCGGTCGAGGACACGCCTTCTTATACGTCCAGGGCCCATGCCCGCTGACGACCGCCCGGCCGTGTCAGCCCGCACCAGGTGAAGGCGTACACCGAGTCAGATGCCCTTCAAGCCCCTCGCGGCCACGCTCTGCGCGCTCTGCCTTGCCCTGCCCGCGTCCGCCGCTGCCCAGAACGCGCCGCCCGGGAACTCCGGCGTCGACCAGTACCTCGAGACGGTGCCGGACGCCGGCGGAGATCGCACACCTCGGGGCGGTCGGGGCAGTGAAGGAGATCGCGGAGGCGGACAAGGCTCCGTTGAAGGTGAGCGAAGCGGTCAGGCCGGCTTGTCCCTTCCACCCGGCACCGCCGGGCGCCTGGAGGCGGCGGGTGCCGAGGGGGCTGCCCTCGAGCGGCTCGTCGCGAGTGCCGGGTCACGCCGGGCGCGGGCCCCGGCGTCTCGC